>JBLHTH010000078.1:0-14330 GCA_047627195.1 Pseudohongiellaceae bacterium
TTACTTTGGTGACATCGTCTTCTAGCCCGATTTCCTGTAAGCCTGATTCAAAATACTGCAGGGCAAGTGTGCCACGCCCTGCACGAAATCTGTCATAACCCAGGGCGTTTAAGGCCACTGCACGGCTAATAGTGGATATCGATTCATTTTTTAACTCTGGCTCAAGCCCGTCGCAAAACTGCGCAGCGCGGCTTGTTTCTCCTCTTCGAATATTCAATTCACAGCGCATAGCTTTAACATGAAGTTGGAGTGATCGGTCTTGTTGATCGGGTTGGATTGTGTCGAGTATGTCCAGAGCTCGCTGTTGATAGGATTGTCCGAGTTTCCTCGCCAGCGCAAGTTTAACGTTATTACTTTGGGGCGACAGCTGTTGCTGCGTTTCAAGCTCGGCTAGGGATAGGCGATGAAGCTCGGCTAGCTCGATGCCAAAGCCAATCGTAGGAATAAGCAGCAGGGTGCACGCAGTGCCTATTTTCTTGTTAATAAAAAGCCGAGTTAGATAGGATATTTTTTTCATAAAAAAATGGGCAGAAACCTAAATCGATTCTTTCGGTTATTATTATTTGCACAAAGCATAAGATACTGCGGGCTGTGGCACTCGATAAAAGTCGCTGCGGTCGCTATTTGACAAGCAGCTATTGTTGCATAGCTTGTTAAGATACAGTACTGACTAGAGTAAGGGCAAATAGCGATTAAATCCATGACTTAGTGCTATTTAATATGATGCTGACACTATGCTTTGCAAGGATGTCGCTAGGTCTGGATCGAGGTTTTGGTATTGGCGGTTTTATTACAATTCTAGAGTTTTTTGAGAAAAAAAAGGCATAACGTAATGTTATGCCTTTTGATTTAAACTTGACCTAACGCTTTATAGCACTAGGTCAAATCTATTTGTTTCTACATGGGTTTGCGGAAACTTAATGTAAAACGATCGGTATTGCCTCGAACGCCCGAGCTTCCAACTTCTTGACTTAAGTCGTCTTCGCTGTGGTAGTGCATGTCGCTAAAATCAACCAACTCAAAACCCACATCCTGCATTTCTTTAACTATAAGAACTGGGTCAAGGCGCCGGCCTACCGCACGGCTTCTTGGTTGCATATGACGACGGGTATGATCAACGACGCCATAAATACCGCCTGGCTTCAATGCATTGAATACCGCCGTGTTCAAATTTGAACGGCCTTCTGCTGAAGGGTTGTGAAGATTCCAAAACGTAAGCACCATGTCGAAGTCGTCTGTGTCGAAACTGAACTCTGGCAGGTTGCCAAGAGTGATGTCACTGTTTATCGCAGAAGCGCAGTCCATGCCTTCCAGACTCATGACGTCACTTTTATATGAGTCGCTTACCCCTACGGACACAACCAGTTCGCCACCGTTTTCGCACAAGGTTGGGCCAACAAACTTAGACCAATACCCTGAGGCTGGTGAAATTTCTAGCACTTTCATGTCGTCTTCAAAGCCGAAAAATTCTAAAACTTCTCCTGGCTTGCGATTAGCATCACGTGCGATCTCGGCTGCGTCACGAACACTGCTTTGTAAATTCTCTTCAATTTTTGCTCGGGTTGCTGCTGGATCTGCGGCAAGCGCTTGGCTTGCTAAACAAAATCCACTTAGCGCGATGATTAACTTCTTCATGATCTCTCCTTGTTGAGTGTTGTAAGACTAGTAGAGTTGGAATCTGTGCATTTTCTTTCAATTAATTATTTTAGCTGCAATTTCTGGAGCTGGCTATTGCTCAAATGAATAATTCAGCGTCCATATCAGCTCCTCGCCGCTGTTTTCTCGTAAGAGGTGACCGGTGGCGAGAACTGAAGTTTGTGATGGGGTATTACCATTTGGTACTCTGGATCGAAAGGGCTCACGCTTGCGTCCTCGAAAAGAGCCACAGTCTGAGGACGTTGTCAGGAAAGGTTTGGACCAATTTTTCGATATTTTTAGCGCGCTTGGTTGGCCGCGCTATTGGCTACCACTAACGCGGGCATTATTCTGAGCCCGGTATTTAGCTATCATCAACAAAGGGCGTGTCAGATGGTCAATAGCGCTGTCGGCAGCTCTGTCACAATACTGCTGCGCAGAAGAATGACCTGACTATAACCTAGCCATTGCACCAAGCCGCTAATTTTTAACTTGCCCGTGGCATCCATCGTAGTAAGCCTGTTGCCGATTAAGGCCTTGCCTGTAGCCACCATTTTAAGGTGGTTGTGACGAGTTCTGCGGCGTCCTGCTGGACAAAGTGATTTGCAGTTGGGGCGGACACTATAGTGGTGTCGCTGTCATTCCAATCCCAGGTATTGTTGAGACCATCTGAATCTAGAGCCGTGTCTTGCAGGCCATGAAAAACGAGCAAGGGCACATCCAGTTGAGGCGCGGTCGGTGCGGCCGGAGTATCGGTATTTGCGCGAGGGAAGTTTTGCTTGTAATAAGCCAGCATGCCGTCAAAGCTAGACTGTGCGAAAGCGTCTTCATAGCGACTGCGTGCCTGCGGATCGCTTACCCAAAACGCTAAAGACTGAGAATTCATTGGACCACCAAAGAGAATGTTCGGGTCTGAAGGCTTTCCTTCTATAAATGCTCTAGCATAAGCAGTATTGGCTAGTTGGTCTGGGTTGTTAGCGAGCTCACGAGCCAAACCATTAGGGTGAGGCAAATTCATTATGACCAGCTTATCCACCATCTGGGGCAAGGCGAAAGCGAACTGCCAAGAGACAATGCCGCCCCAGTCATGGCCAACTATAGTGGCCTTCTCCTCGCCAAAATGTTTAATTACTGCGGCTACATCGCCTACCAAATAGCGCATATTGTAGTTTTCATCTCCCTCAGGCTTGTCACTAAGGTTATAGCCACGCTGGTCAATTGCCACCACTTTATAATTATCTTTCAATCCTTCCATCTGATGCCGCCAGGTATACCAAAAATCAGGAAAACCATGAATCATAACCACCAGGGGGCCTTCGCCAGCTGTGGCGAAGTGGATTTTTACTCCATTACTGTCCGCATAACCGTGTTCAACTTCGTCCCATATGTCAGCGTTGGCATGGTTTGCTAGCCCTATGCCGATGCATAACCCTAGCAAAAGGGACTTTAGTTTTATATATGGCGAGAATTTATTCATAGTTGTGCGCTCTGTTGTAAACGGGGCTTTGGCGATAGTTTCGACCGCCACGAAATCCGTAATGCCTTGGATAAGCTGACGAGAATCAAGATTAAAACAGGTTTGCTCAAAAATGTTTAACCCAATCGCTTAACTTGAGTTAGATTATCCTCGATTAGAGCGATCACGAGTCTGGTGTTTCGGGCCAAATAGGAATGATAAACTAATGCACAATTCAACACGATCCAATGTTAGCTGCCTGAAAGTCCTAGGCTTCGTATTTATAGTTTGCTTCGCAGCAGGGGCGGCTACTGCTGCGGAGCCTCTGTTAACCGTCAAGCAGGTGATGAATGGCGTGATTACCCCGAGTACGAATATTATTTGGGGAGCCTATCAGTTAGAAACAGAAGCCCAATGGAAAGAAATTGAAAACGCCGCTTTGGCAGTAATTGCAGCCGCTAATCTGCTACAAATGGGTGGTAGTGGGGACGAAGAAATGGTCATAGCCCAACAGGCGCAGTGGCAGCGCTTTACTAGCCAAATGATAGCCGCTTCAGAAAAGGTCTTGATAGCGGTTGCGGCAAAAGACGAGGAGGCATTGTCAGCGGCCGGCAATGATGATTTGTACCCCCCATGTGAATCTTGTCATCAGAAGTATCAGCCGAAGTAAATTAGGTCTCAGGTTAAAAATAGGCCTGGAAGACGTTCGGTAAACCAGTAGAGCGCGATACCGCCAAGGGCATAAGCTGAAGTAATTTCAAGCGGCTTCAGTAAAGACTTCTCTAGCCTATTCACCAAGCCAATCACTGTGACCAAGGTAAGTATAAATGCTACCTGCCCAGCCTCCACCCCTAAGTTGAAAAATAGCAGTGCCAAGGGGATGTCTTTTGGGGCTAAGCCAAGTTCGCCGAGCGCTCCAGCAAAGCCAAAGCCGTGAATAAGACCGAAACCAAATGCTACGAGCCAGGGTTTAGCATGAGTGAGAGATGTTCGGCCTCTATATCCCATGATGATTTCCCTCGCTAAAAAGGCAATGGACAGGGCGATCAGGGCCTCTATTGGTGGTCCAGGAACCGGAAAGGCCCCAAGCACCGCAGCAGCGAGCGTGATGCTATGGGCCACTGTAAATGCTGTCACTGTTTGAATAAGCAATCTAACACCGCGCAGCAACAACAAAAGGCCGGCTATAAAAAGCAGGTGATCTATGCCAAATAGAATGTGTTCAGCCCCCAGCACCAGATAGCGTGCGGCGAGGCTGGAGATAGAGGCGGCGCCAGCTTTAAGCTCTGCCAGTGGCACCTCTATTTGCGCGCCTTTGCTGGGAAAATAAGCAGAGACATTATTCCCATCTTGCCATTTGGCGACCACAACGACTCCTTGGAAATTCCAGGGAAATATTAATGAGTCGTCAGTGTTTAATATGGGCTGGCAGGAAAACCGATAGCTATAGCGACTTGGCGATAGGCCCAGGCAGCGCTTCGGTAAAATTCTTTCGATAGTATATAAAGGGGGTACTTGTTGATCGGCAATTGAAAGCTGATAGACCCCCTCTGGAGTTTCATCGAGGAAAATCCGTGCCACACCGGTGACGTCAATATCATGAGAATAGGCGAGCTGGGCACACAATAGACAGGCTAAAGAGACGGGTGCTAGGATGGTTTTTAACCACCGCGCTAAGGCGCTAATGGAATGTTTATTCTGAGTCATTAAGAACGACAACGGAATATCGGTTAACTAATGCTCCAACTTGCGCGTTCAGGCGGATATCTTCTTCGGTGGCAATCCAGTCCAGTCTTACGAGATCGGCTATTTCACTAAGTTGGGGGAGATGCTCGGGGCTGCGTTGAATAACTTTCAGCCAATGTTGGCCTCTATTGCTTAGATAAGGGCCGCTCCAAGCCTCGTCAGTAGCAGTAAAAACATCTTCGGCGAAGGCTGGATTGAAGATGTTGCTGAGGTCGGCTTGAGAAACTCTTGGCAAGGGGGCAGCGCTGCCTGCTTCTAAGTCAAGAATTTCGCTGCTCTGTAAGTTCAAACTTAGCGCCTCGATAATAGGGGCTGGCAATTGATCTCGGCGGTTAAATACTAGTTCGTCAACAGAGACAGTGGCCATGTTGATGTAACGGGCAGCGTTTTCAGAATAAAACAGGTTTAGTTCGGCAGCTGTTGGTTGAATAACTTCTGCGCTCAGAACATGGCGTAGTTTTTGAGCCAATATGTCATGGATTCGGGTGTCATTGTCCAAGCCCCGAGCTTTGGCCTCTTTTACTAGCACTTGTTCCTCAATATAAGCGGCGGTAATTGCGCTTTTTTGGTCCGAGGCCAATTCCACTCCACTGCTTATTTCAGCTAAAAATATTCGAGCATTAATTTCTCGCTGGCTTATTTCTAAATTCATATTATTAGCTGGGCTAAACAATGCGAAGCTTACGAACAATACGGCAGTAATGATGGCGAAATGAAAGAGCGGCTCATACAGGAGGGGTTTGATAACATTTAATATCATAGGAGGTTTAGTCATAGTATTGTCATGTTCATACGCGTATTGATTAGAATCCCTAGAGGGGAAAGTGTAACCCATCAATGTGCTTGCAAATAGCGGTTAAGTGATACTTCATGCGCGTTAAGGAGGATTAAGCTGGGTTAAGGAGAGGGATCATGGATATTTTGTCACAAAACTTTTTAAGCTCGTGTCGCCGTGACGGGGGCCGAATTCTTCGGGGGGAAAACATGTCGCGTATCGAAACATTTGTCGATGCCGCGTTCGCTTTCTCGTTTACTATGCTGGTCATCAGCATCGATCAAATACCTCGAAGTCCGCAGGAACTGCTGCTGCTATCCAAGGACATCCCGGCGTTTATAATCAGCGCGGCAATTATTGGTTCGATATGGTTGGCTCATACACAATGGAGCCGCACCTTCGGACTGCAGGATGGAGCAACGGTTTTTCTTAGCTTGAGCTTGGTTGTGCTAGTTTTGATTTTTGTTTACCCGATCAAGCTTTTGGTCCAGGCATCTGTTCTTTATCTGTCAGACAGTGTTTTGGGGGTGGAGATATTCGGTGCTGCTGGCTGGGAGAATAACAGTGTGGTCAGTTTGTTTGTATATTTCTCGCTAGGACTCATGGCACTGTCGGCTATCATAGTTTCTCTTTATATGAATGCGCTGCGGTTTAAGCGGGAGCTAGTATTGTCGGATTTTGAAGTTCATTTCTGTAAGTATGCCTGTGTTAGCTTGGCAGTTGTTTCCGGGACTGCTGTTGCATCAATGCTGATCGCCTTGTTTTCTGATGTTGAAAATACGGCCAATTCCGGTCTTGTCTACTTGTCGCTTTTTATTACTATTCCATTTGCGCGATATGTATACTTGCGCCTGAGCCCGCCGCCGCAATGGAGCTAAGTGCCAGGTCCCGGGGTCGAGTTAGTTTGTCACACAATAACTCGCTTGGATTTTGAACAAGAATCTATACAAGCTGTGGCCAGCTCTGTATAATCTCCGTTTTGCAGAAGTGGTAATCTTATGTTGCGAATCGCTGAAGAAGCTCTCACATTCGATGATGTCCTGCTCTTGCCTGCCCACTCCAACGTTCTCCCCAAATCGGTAAACCTCGAATCACGCATTGCCCACGGCATAGCGCTAAACATTCCGTTGGTTTCGTCTGCTATGGATACTGTCACTGAATCTCGTCTAGCCATTGCGATGGCACAAGAGGGCGGGCTTGGTGTTATTCATAAAAGCATGAGTGTAGAGCAGCAGGCACGAGAAGTACGCATCGTAAAGAAATACGAAAGCGGCGTTGTAAAAGACCCGTTCACAATCCCCGTTACCGCAACTATCAGAGATCTTACGGTCTCCATGAAAGAGAACGGAATCTCTGGCATGCCAGTGGTTGACGCATCAGGCCTCGTCGGCATTGTCACAAGTCGAGATGTTCGATTTGAAATCAATTTGGATGCAACCGTTGATTCCATCATGACGCCGAAAGAAAAATTGGTGACGGTGGGTGAAGATTTTGATTTGGGCGAAGTAAAAGAATTGCTGCACCGCCATCGAATTGAAAAAATATTGGTAGTCAACGACGATTTTATTTTAAAAGGTCTAATAACTTTAAAAGATATCAAGAAGTCAGAAGACTATCCGAATGCTTGTAAAGACTCTCAGGGTCGACTGCGAGTAGCCGCAGCGGTAGGAACAGGTCCAGATACATCAGACAGAGTTGACGCAATCGTAGAGGCAGGAGTCGATGTCATCATTGTCGATACCGCTCACGGGCACTCTCAGGGCGTCTTGGATCAAGTAAGATACATTAAAACGCGCTATCCCGAAATCGCCGTGGTTGGCGGCAATATCGCCACGGCCGATGCGGCCAGAGCCTTGGTTGAGGCCGGTGCTGATGCTGTTAAAGTAGGTATAGGGCCAGGTTCGATTTGTACGACGCGGATAGTGACCGGTGTAGGTGTCCCCCAGATGACGGCGGTAGCTAACGTTGTTGAAGCGCTTAAAGGAACCAATGTCTGTGTTATTTCCGACGGTGGTATTCGTTATTCTGGTGACCTAGCTAAAGTCATTGCAGCAGGTGCGAATGTAGTAATGATCGGCAGCTTATTAGCAGGGTCTGATGAAGCGCCGGGAGAGGTAGAGCTATACCAAGGGCGAAGCTATAAAGCATACCGCGGCATGGGTTCAATAGGGGCTATGTCTCACTCTCAAGGTTCAAGCGACCGCTATTTTCAAGATACTGACTCAGGTTCGGAAAAACTTGTTCCAGAAGGTATCGAGGGCAGAGTGCCTTACAAGGGGCCGATGTCCGCTATTGTTCACCAGTTAATGGGTGGCTTGCGCTCAAGCATGGGCTATACCGGTAGTGAAAATATCGAGCAAATGCGCACCAAAACTCAGTTTGTGAAGATCACCGCCTCAGGCATGAGCGAATCGCATGTGCATGATGTATCCATTACAAAAGAAGCGCCAAACTACCGCGTAAGCTAGGGTAGTTTGTCACCTCGTTTTTAGAAAATCATCTCATGAGCAAAACCAATATACACAGTCAGAATATTCTTATTCTGGACTTCGGTTCCCAATATACTCAATTAATCGCACGGCGTGTTCGTGAACTTGGCGTTTATTGCGAAGTCTGGGACTACACGGTAGACCCTGTGGAGTTTGAGCGTTTTGCGCCTAATGGCATTATTTTCTCCGGCAGTCCAGAGTCAGCTAATGCAGAATTTTCGCCGCGCCCGCCAAATTATATTTATGAAGCTGGAATCCCGATTTTGGGAATCTGCTATGGCATGCAAACTATGGCCGATCAATTCGGTGGTAGGGTCGAAGCGTCTAGCAAATCTGAATTTGGTTCTGCTCAGGTAGTTGTCACTAAGAAAAACAGATTATTTGACGGTATAGAAGATCGTATTAGCGCCACTGGCAGTCAAGAATTAGACGTCTGGATGAGTCATGGTGACAAGGTCACTGAAGTGCCACCAGGTTTTGAATTAATTGCCGCCACAGATAGTGCGCCAATCGCGGCTATGTTCGATGAGAGTCGGTCGTTTTATGGTATTCAGTTCCATCCTGAGGTTACTCACACTTTACAGGGCGACAGGCTTTTAGGTCGCTTCATAAAAGATATTTGTGGCTGCGAATCCCTTTGGAACTCCGCTAGTATTATTGAAGATGCGATTGCCTCTGTGCGGGCGAAGGTGGGCAAGGATAAGGTCCTGTTGGGCCTGTCCGGTGGTGTAGACTCTTCCGTTGTTGCGGCGCTTTTACATAAGGCGATTGGCGATCAGCTAACTTGCGTGTTTGTTGATAATGGCTTGTTACGTCTTAACGAAGGCGACCAGGTTATGGCAACATTTGCTAATAACATGGGTGTAAAGGTTATTCGCGTTGATGCCGAGGAATTATTCTTGTCCAAGCTTGCCGGAGTGGATGAGCCTGAGCAAAAACGCAAAGCTATTGGTAATACCTTTATCGAAGTCTTTGATGCGCAGGCCACTAAACTCAAAGATGTGAATTGGTTGGCGCAAGGGACTATTTATCCTGATGTAATTGAATCAGCAGGTTCTAAAACCGGTAAGGCCCATGTGATTAAATCGCATCACAATGTTGGCGGGCTGCCAGATAATATGAAGATGGGGCTGGTTGAGCCACTGCGCGAACTTTTCAAAGATGAGGTTCGCAAAATAGGAGTTGAGTTAGGTCTGCCTTATGAAATGGTGTATCGACATCCGTTCCCAGGACCGGGTCTGGGTGTGCGGGTGCTTGGCGAAGTGAAAAAAGAGTACTGTGATGTACTCAGGCAGGCTGATGCTATCTTCATGGAAGAGCTGCACCGGGCAGACTGCTACAATAAGGTGAGCCAGGCTTTTGCAGTTTTCTTACCAATCAAATCTGTCGGTGTGGTGGGCGATGCGCGGCGTTATTCCTGGGTAATAACTTTACGAGCAGTTGAGACAATCGACTTTATGACTGCTCGTTGGGCTAGGCTTGATCCGGAGTTATTAGAAACAGTATCTAATCGCATCATGAATGAAATTGAGGATGTGTCGCGTGTTGCTTATGATATCTCTAGCAAACCCCCAGCAACTATTGAGTGGGAGTGACCGATGTATGTTTCAGTAACGGGGCTCAAGCCGAAGGGTTTTATTGGATGGATCAGATTTTGGTTGTATACAATACCGGCGTCAAATGCGGCTCAAAAGGCAGACGGTGTATTGCGTTGTGAATTTAAAACTCACAACGGCTGCCAGCAAACCTTAACTGTTTGGGAAACAAGAAAACATATGATGGCTTACATTGCATCTCCAGCACATTTCAGAGCAATGAAGAGTATTTCACAGATTGGCAGTGGCAAAGTATTTGGGTACGAGACCAACTCTATTCCAAGCTGGGATGACGCTCTCGTTGAGTTTGACAACAAAGCGAGAGTGATTTGATCTGGTGATCTTGCGAGTAAGTTGTCAGTATGGATAACTCGATGCTTAAATTATTAGAAGATGTAATGCTCGGAACACTCATTTTTACATCGACTTACAGAGTTAAAAAAACGTAATAAAACAATGCAGTACACAAAGCGTATTATTGAGTGTGAGTAGTGATTTTGGCTTAAGTCATTGATTTTAAGAGTTTCCAATGGAATTGACTATCGAGCAAGCGTTGCAGCAAAGTTTAGCGGCACACAAAGCTGGTAACCTTGAAGAAGCTGAACGACTATACCGCACTATATTACGAGTCCAGCCAGCGCATCCTGATGCCAATCATAACTTAGGCCTAATAGCAGTCTCTATTAACGAGGTTGTGGCCGCTTTGCCATTGTTTAAAAATGCTTTGGAAGCTAATCCAAAAATAGAACAATTTTGGTTAAGTTACGTTGATGCGCTTATTAAACAAAACCAACCTGAAACGGCTAAGAAAGTCCTCGCGCAGGCAAAGATGAGCGGGGTTGCTTCAGAGAGACTTGATGCGCTGAGCCGGCAGGCGACCAGTAACAAATCTCCGCATCAATCACGATTAAACAGCCTTCTCGAACTATACCAAAATGGACAATATAACGAGGCCGAGAAATTGTCTGTATTAATTACCCAACAATTCCCCGAGCATCAATTTGCCTGGAAAGTTCTTGGCGCGGTATTTAGGCAAACAGGTAGGAAACCTGAAGCGATAAATGCTATCCAAAAAGTTATGCAATTATCTCCCCAAGACGCTCAAACTCACAGCAGCTTGGGTAATATGCTGCGAGAACTGGGTAGATTTGAAGAGGCGCAGCTGAGCTGCAAACAAGCGATTGCTCTGAAACCGGATTTTGCTGAAGCCCACAACAACTTAGGGGCCGCATTGCAAGGGTTGGGCAGGTTAGAAGAGGCACAAGCTAGTTACCGGCAAGCTATAGCGCTGAATTCTAACTTTGCTGAAGCCCATAGTAACTTGGGCGGCACTCTGCGAGAGCTGGGCAGATTAGAAGAGGCTGAGCTAAGCTGTAGGCAAGCGGTAGCATTGGAATCTGACTCTGCTCTGGCTCATTGCGACTTGGGTATCATGCTTCGAGAGCTGGGTAGATTAGAAGAGGCGCAAGCTAGCTACCGGCAAGCGATAGCGTTGAAGCCTGATTTTGCCGAAGCCCATAACAGCTTGGGCGGTACGCTTCGAGAACTGGGCAGATTGGAAGAGGCGCAGCTGAGCTACCGCCAAGCGATAGCATTGAAATCTGATTTTGCCCTAGCCCATAGCAACTTAGGCGTTACCTTGAAAGATCTAGGCAGATTAGAAGAGGCTGGGGCAAGCTGCAGGCAGGCTATAGCGCTGCAGCCAGATTTCGCCGGAGCACGCTACAATCTAGGGATGCTGCTATTTGAAAGTGGGCAATACCAAGCAGCGGCTGAACAGTTTGCGCTAGTTGATATTCATCAAAGTAAATTCTATGCGATTCAATGCTCGTATCATCAGGACGAAGAACCTATTTTCTTTAAAAAGTTGGATTCTTTGATAAATCAAGGTGAGATTAACGCTGTCATTGGTTCGTTAGGCTGTAGCTCAGAAATCAAATATGGAATTAAAAAATCGAATCCGTTTTGCAACGATCCACTAAAGCACATTGTAAAGACAGACTTAAATGATCAGTGCGATTTCAAGAATATTTTTATTAAGACAGCAACAGACATCTTAATGGACAATTTGGTGTCTTCCAAGGCTCAAGTACATTTAACTAACGGGACCCAAACTGCAGGTAATATTTTCGCTCTGGAAAAAGTATCTAGCACTGAAATTGAAAATATTATTCATGCGGAAATTGAAAAATACCGAATTCGTTTTAAAGATAGCAAAGAAGGTTTTATAAAGAACTGGCCAGCTTCTTACAATATCAGTGGCTGGCTTGTCTGCATGCAAAGTGGTGGTAAATTGGCTGCTCATATGCACGATACCGGTTGGATAACTGGCAGTGTATACATAAACGTGCCTCCAAAATCAAAGACTGATAGTGGCAACCTCGTTCTGTGTGTGAGTGATCAAGGTGATGCATTGGGAGTTGAGAGTAGCCAAATAAGTATTATCGATGTAGTGACTGGCAGTTTGTGTCTTTTCCCATCTTCGCTTCATCATTATACGGTTCCATTTGAAGAAGAAGAAAATCGAATAGTGCTAGCATTTGATGTCATCCCGGTAGATTAACTTTTTAGGGGCTGATGCTTTCATTTTTACTTCTAAAACTTATGTTGAGATCAGTGCTGGCAAAGCGCGTTAGCCGATTGTCAGTGAGCTTCAAACTCAGGTGCGCAAAGGGTTTTAGGCTGAAGCGGTGATTGAATGAGAAGATATGCAACCGCAGTCAAATACTAAGTTGCGCAGCTTGCAAAGTAAAAAATATATCTTCAAGCGTTATTCTACCAGGCCTCGGTATTGCGTGGCCATTGAACGGGAATCGACTTCAAACTATCCCTTGATTTTATGTAAAAAATATTTTACATTATGTAAAAATATTTATACATAAGGATCGCTATGGATTTTTCCTTCAAAGAGAAAAGCGTTATTGCCTCACTAGTAGTCACTCTATTGATATTCGGATGGTATTTTTATTACGTATTTTCTAATTTAACACTGACTGCAAACGAGGCACTCAGCGTAACCGATCTTATTGGTATACTTATCCTCATTGTAATCCTTGAGATTGTCATCCATTCTTTTATCGCTAAAAGAGAAAAGAACCCAACAGAAGATGAAAGGGATAAGCTCATCGAGCTGGTTTCTTGTCGAAATGGTTACTGGACATTGTGTGTTGGGATTTGGTTTCTGCTGGCCCATCTTATAATTGAAGGCTCAGGAACTTGGTTCAATTTTTATCACAACCTAATTTTTACGTCACCATCATATTTAGCCCACTTACTACTCTTGTTCTTTGTTTTGGCGGAGGTGGTTTGTTTTTTTACCCAGATTTATTATTACCGTAAGGGCATCCAAATTGTCTAAGCGATTGAATAACAGCATTAGAAGGCTGCGGTTTGAGGCGGGTGAAATGTCTCAGCAAACCTTAGCGACTAAAGTTAATGTGACCCGTCAAACTATTATCGCGATTGAAAAAGACAAATATTCTCCGTCTTTAGAAGTAGCATTTAAAATATCGAATGTTTTTGGCGTGCCATTGGAAAACGTTTTTAACTACGAATAACCGAAATGCAATGTGCTTTTTTTAATTGTTTATAAGCTACTATCCCAAACCGATTTGGGAATTAGATGCGGTTAAATATGATCTATTTGAGTGAGAGTTAATTAAGTGGAAATTAGTGAAATCCTAACCAAGCGTCTGGTTCTTAAAAAACCTAGTCCTGTTGATGCCAAGGCCTTGTATTTGGAGCTTAATAATCGGGAGGTTGCTAAATGGATTACGCGCCTTCCTGAGCCCTACACCTTGTCTGAGGCAGAGTCTTGGGTTGATGTCATTAGTCACATGAAATTGAACTTCAATATTTTTTTGCATGATGTGCTGATTGGCGGTGCTGGATTAGTTGCTACTGCTGAAGGCCATCATGAGCTTGGTTTTTGGCTGGGAGAAAGCTCCTGGAGAAAGGGCTATGCGACGGAAGCCGTTCACGCTTTACTGCAGCATGCATCAACACATCACGAGGGTAAGAAAGTGGTGGCAGGCTGTTTACGAGACAACGTTAGATCTTTAAAAATATTGCAAGGTTTTGGTTTTGATATTCAAGGTGAAGATGAAATTTTTTGTCATCCGCAGGGAAAGACATTGCCCCGTTTGCGGTTGTCGTTAACTCTATGAGTCAGCGTAATTTAGGGTTGGCTACGACTCAAAATATGAAGCTCCTAATGTTTCGTCGACTCATGGTTCTCGCCTCGCTTTTTCTATTAAGTCGCTGTATCTCGAACCCATACATAGTAGTGAACTCGACTAATCAAAATAGCCGCGTCGACTATTTGGTTATTCATGGCACCTCGGAGAACTTTGCAGAGTCTCTGCGTTTGCTCACTACCAGTACACCAAACCCGGTAAGCGCTCATTACTTAGTCCCAGAAATTAATGACCACTCTTACCCAGTAGATAAACTGCGGGTCTACTCTTTGGTTCCAGAACACCGCCGTGCCTGGCATGCAGGCAAGAGTCATTGGGCAGAAGAGTCGTCTCTGAACAATCGCTCGATAGGAATAGAAGTTGTTAATGAGTTTAAGTGCGGAAGCAGCACTGCTAAGCCGCTTTCCGAGTCTTCTGTCAGGGATGTCTCCTGTAGGT
>JBLHTH010000079.1:0-14250 GCA_047627195.1 Pseudohongiellaceae bacterium
ATTCTGGCTGGTGGATTGGCGACCCTGATTTGGTCGTTCAGTTTGATCGCCCAGTTTATGTGCCAGATGAAGTCGAAGATTGGCAGCCAACCATCGAAATGCCTGTACCCGAGGGCGCTCATACAGAACCACGCTGGGTATCAAAAGCAGAGCTAGATCCAGGTGGTCCTTGGGTTCACCATATTGTTTCAAGCCATATGGGGGTCGGAGTACCCGGCCGAGGCCCTTTCTCTTATCCCGAAGGATGGGGAGTGCTAATGCCGGAAGATCCATTTATCACCGTCAATATGCATTACCATAAGAACCCAGGTGAAGGCACGGCGGTGACGGATATGACGCGCGCTGGTTTCGTATTTTATGAAGATGGCGATGTCATAGACCACGTGGTGGAAACCAACTTACTACCCCACCGCGGCTGGACAATTCCTGCTGGCGATCCCAATTTTGAAGTCAATAACAGCTATGACATAGAAGAAGACATATTCCTGCTTTCTATGGGCCCGCACATGCACTATCGAGGCAAGGCTATGCGCTACGACCTCGAATACCCCGATGGCGAAATCGAAACGCTTCTTTGGGTTCCCGATTACGACTTTAATTGGCAGTTTTTATACGAATACGAAGTTCCTAAATTTGTTCCAGCCGGATCGAAAATGCATATGAGCTGGTGGTTCGACAATTCGAAGGAAAACAGGTTTAACCCAGACCATACTCAGGATGTTGTATACGGACCAGCAACAACCGATGAAATGGCCAATGCCCGAATATATTATGCGCCCACCAAGGCTCGCGGGATCGTAGTCGGAGACCCAATCCCAGAAGATGTTCTTAGCAAAGCAAGGCTTGCCGAGGACACCAGACGGTCGCGAACTGAACTGCTCGATCTTTCTAAAGACGACCTTACTTGGCTAACAGAAGATAGCCCTTAATTTAATTAACTAAGGCTAGACGACGAGACTAATAGATAACGGCAAATACTTTAAGGTACTTGCCGTTTTTTTAAGTTTAGGTTTTAAGGGATAGGTTTTGAGGTTTGGGTTTAGCGTTGAGCCCGACCGTAAAACGCAGAGGTGTTTCATGCGAACAATTAGGAGCGATGACCCGTGAGTAAGGAATATCTCCACCTGTCACGTGACCCTGCTAACCTTAGCTTGATTTAACTGGCCGTCAGGACTCCGGTGTTGATTTTTTACGATCCTTCGGCCCTTATCGCTTTCAAACAGTATGTTACCGACTTGAGTGATCGGCTTTTATAGATGCTAAACTTGTCCTTCCTTGAATCAGAATCTCAGAGAAGACTAGTCTGCTAGCTCAATTGAGTGTTGTCTGGGGATATCTCAGGCCCTGATATCGTGACCTCTAACTCCATGATAAAAACATAGAGACCAGCATTACGTCCTGCGAAAATTTATCGACACCAGCTTCGGTGTCGATTGAGCGAGTGTCCCCTAGCACGCGCCTACGCTAATTGGCTGCCATTCCTTAACACGACCTTTCACAACATCAATATCGTGTTTACAAACACCCCCCTTATCAATCAACTTGATTTCGCAGATATCACAGCGCACGCATTCCTTAAAATCAATTTCAGCTCCGCGGATAGCACCGGTAGGACAGCTGTGCTCACACACCTTGCATACCTGGCACTGCTCAACTCTCTTTATTTTGAAAGGAGAAAGAATTGATGCCACTCCTAGCGCGGCGCCCAATGGGCAGGCATAGCGACAGTAAAATCGAGGCACGAATGCGGCGCCGACAATGAACACCAACAGAATGAGCCAAAGTACTAAAGACTGGCTAAAGTAGAAAATCGTACCAAAGGGTTCAAAATACTGGAACAGGCTCAACTCACTGTAGGTAAGTGCCATCACAATGAGAAATGCTAGTACTGCGTATTTCGTATAAATCGCCAAATCATGAATTGACTGAGGGACTTTAAGCTGAAATTTTTTGGGTAGCAAACGAGTAATAACGTCTTGCAACGCACCAAATGGACACAAGGATGAGCAGAAAACTCTGCCCCAAAATAACGTCGTAATCACTGTAAAACAGACTATTAACAGTAAAGGCAAGTCACTTAGAAACATCGAAGGGCCAAGTTTTAAGCCATTGGTGATATGAGACACTGAAACAAAACCTCCATCCATAAAGCCCAAATACACTAGGGTTATTGACAGGGCAACCCAGCGTACGGTTGCCTGCTTAAGAAAAAACGCGGCGCTGACAATGACTAACAAAACCAGCAAAGCAAAAACTTCAAGCCAAGGTGCGTTGAGAAGAAGATTAGTAAGAACCCCCCCTACAACGTCGGACTCAAACACATCGCCGACAGTCGGCAAATATTCATCAGGAATACTGCCGCCTGTACTCAACGCTAAAGCTAAGGCCGAAATCTGATAATCTGTTTCAACGAAAGAATAAAAACTGCCTAGGTCTTCGCTCATGTCGTAGAGTATTGAAAAAGGGAGATTAAGATCAATTTCTGCTGCAAGCACTAACGCCCCAGCATAGCGTACTTGATTGGCTATTAGCCCCTCATCGGCGCTCCCGGCATATACAAATCTATTACGGCTTACCCGAAAACGCTCCCCACCCTGCTCAATCGCTAAACGCTCTTGGCGAAAAGGCTTCTGCGTATCACCATCTATGCCGACCACAACCAAATTACCCTCGGAGACGCGGCTACTAGCTTCACGGTCTGCGCCTGAGTAATCACCGACCCCTAGGATTAATTCTCCGAGGCCATCGTTGCCTATAAATACAAAACTCAATTCTAACTGGGTCCCATCGGTCTGCGGTACAGTCAGCTGGGCAACAAAATTTTCAGCCTTTAAGTCTTGCCACGACTTAGCTCCAAGCTGTTCCAGCGCATATGATTCGTTATTACTTCCATTGGCAGAAGCAAAACCAGGCAAATAAGCTTGAGCAACTTCTCTACTTGCATTCCGCACTCCTCTTGACACCGCCCAGCTTGTGATCGTCGCTCTAGAAACACCATCGATATCGCGTCCAACCCTGAACCCATCAGTGACGTTTTTTCCCTCAAACTGATTAGGAAAATTTTCTGTAGCTAGAAAATCACCTCGAATGCTTTTATAAGACTCACGGTAAAAAAGAACTTTGATGCCTGTCAAAGAGCCCGACATGTCCAAACCGGCCATGACTTCTATGGGCGCACTGTACCCAATCTCTTCTGGCGGGTAGTCTTTAGTTTCAAACAAATATCCAACCACGATTTCGCCACTCAGTGAATCTGCGTAGGCTGTAACGACAGGAGGAGAACCAGATTTTTCAGAAAATCGAGAGGCTTCAGGAAAAATCTCGAGCATTAGCTCAGGGGTGACTGGAAGGCTAGGCTGGGCAAGGCTAAACGAAGAAAGTAGGCATAAAAAAACCATAGCTATTATTTGAAAAGCCGAGGCTGTGAATTGAAGAATAAGTGCTTTGAATTGAAGAATAAGGGCTTTGAATTGAAAAACCAAAGCTTTGAAATAAAAGAAAAGATGATTGTTAGATTCCGAAAACTTGCAATAGCCAGACACTACATTGGACATTGTTGTAATTCTTATAAGGATTTTTAATGCCCACATCCTACACAATTTTCAGCAAATAGGATAACTCTCCTAATGCTCTGTGAGAGCCGTGTTCAGGATTTCTTTCAGCTCGCGAAAACCAAACGGTTTATTCAAGATATAATGAGGCTGTTTACTTAAAAGCTGATCTTGCGCTATGCGCTCGCTATAGCCGGTCGCTAGAACAACCGGTACGTTTGGCCGGTGTTTTGCACTAAACTTGCGAATATCAAGGCCGGAAATTCCAGGCATAGAGTAATCTGTAATCACCAAATCTATCTCTAAATTCGGATTACCAATCACATCAAGTGCTATCTTTGGGTCGACACAAGGAATACATTTATGGCCCAATTCTTTTAGCATGAAAGCAACCGTTTCTAATAGGTCTTCCTGATCATCAACCAACACAATCGTTGATTTGGCGGTGTCGGTGTTCACAGCTTTTGACAGCTCGATTAGCTCAGCATCGCTCTCCACAATAGGCACGACTATAGAGACCGTGGTTCCCAAGCCTAGAGTAGATTCAATATCTATTGCGCCGCCGTGCCCAATGACTATACCTCTGGCAATAGCCAGTCCCATCCCGTTGCCAAGGTCTTTGGAGGTGTAAAACGGATCAAACATTTTTTCAATTTCATCTTCCGTAAGACCTTCTCCGTTGTCGACAACTTTAATCAGGGCATAGCATCCACAGGCTAACTCACCGTGCAGGAATTTAGTCGTTTCGCTTAGCTTTAATACCGAAGCGCTTAACGATATCTTTCCCTCATACTCATCTATGGCCTCATAAGCGTTGGTTAGAGCATTTATAAAAACTTGCGACAGCTGATTTGAATCTGCCCGCACATTTACGTTTGTCTCATTGTCGCTAAACGACAAGCTTATTGACTTTGGCATTCCTGTTTGCATAATTTGAAATGACTCAAGCAACAAGGCATTCAAATTAGTCACTTCCCTGAGGTCCGAAGATTGTCGGCTAAAAGCCAATATTTGACCAACCAACATCTTCGCTCGATCAGTAGTCTTCATTAATTTATCAGCTATTAGCTCAGCCTCGCCATTGCCCGATATTTTAAGTTTGAGCAGTTCAGTAAGCCCCATAAGAATGCCCAAGATATTGTTGAAATCATGAGCTATTCCACCTGCCAGAGTTCCCAACGACTCAAATTTCTGCGCCTGCCTAACTTGGTTTTGTAGCGCCAGCCTTTCTTTCTCAACTTCTTTTCGCTTGCTGATATCCCGAGTAACACCCACCCAAATCGCGCTATTATCAGCCGAGTCGCTGACTGGCTGAGCAGCGATTTCACAGCTGATTTTATCTCCATTTTTCTTTACTAATTCAACCTCGAAGAGTTGAGCACCTCGGCTCGTTGAAGATAATTTCGCCAGCGCCAATTTAACCGAGGCGCTTGTCATTATACTTCGCCTAGGCAGCGCCAGTAGTTCGTCAAATGTATAGCCGGTTAGCTGTCTAACAGATGGGCTACAATAAGTAGTCCTATTGTTAGCGCCATCCCAAGTCCAGATCAAATCCAAGCTATTTCCCGTTAACAGCTCAAATCGCACTTCGTTCTCACGCGCTTTTTTCTCGCTGGCCTCTAACTGAACGTTCGCTATTTTTGATCGCTTTAGCAAAAGAAACTGTAGACAAAGAACCGCCAGCAATAGCAAGACTAGCAAGGCAATAGTGTAAATAAAACCAACGTAGTCATCAAGAATGGACCTTGGCTTATTATCTACTACGTAGGGCTCTGACAGGTCTGCCAAATTCAAATTCCATCTTTTTGACTGGGTGTAGTCGAATCTAAAGCCTCCTAAAACAACCAACTCAGGGCTTGTTTGATTGATCAGAGACGAGGCAGCCGCGCCGGCGGCATAAGCATAGTTGTCGACGGTATGCATGTGCCCACCAACGATTCCATGACCCAACCAACCATCAACAAAACTATATAGAGGAACCGAGCTGAGCTTGCTTAGCTCGGGCAAAAAATTGACACTATTACGGAACTCACCACCTCTATTTGCCATATATGGAGTAATAAGTACTACCGACCCATCATCCAAACTAGCCAAGTTACTAGCCAACTCATCCGGCAGCAGCCCAGTGTTGAAGCGGAAATCGAATCTATCGAGATACTCAACACTAATAGCTTTGACCCTCGACACATAAGACAAATCCGTTTGCCCGGAGCCTGAAAAAACCTCAATAACTCTGGTACTAGGATGAAGTGATTCTATGCTTTCAATCGTTTTACGAATCGCGGTATTAGATTGGGATTGAACAACTCGTACAAGATTTTGAGGAAGACTAGACTGGTCGAAATTTTCTGCTGGCAGCACCAGTACTTTTGGAACTTCTGCAATAGATTCAATTTCTAGCACAAATTCTATCGCGATAGGCAGCACTGCCACCAAAATGTCGACACCCTGCTCGTCAATTATAGCCCGTATATTTTCAACATAAAACTCTCTGGTTGTCGGCGAGACTAGTTTGTCGAGTCCAAGGTTTTGAAAGGAAACTTGTACTTTATTTCCTTTGCTAGCAGCCATAGATTCGAGAAAATATCGATTGAAATCCTTATCCCAATCTCTTTCATGCCAATTACCTCGCAGTACAAGAATGCGATAGCTATCATCCTCAGCGCCAAAGGATAAAGAACTAAGCAACAGCAAAAAAACTGAACTAATAGCAAAAAGCTGCGAAGCGAATTTCATGGCCAACTGCAACAATTTGTTTGTTAAGCTTATCGATTTCGACATAGAACTGATGTTTGCCTCAAACCCGGTACCGTCAGTATAGTTGAGCTATGCTCGACACGTCGAATTATTTACCCCAAAAAGTGGTTTACAACTCACAAAAGTAAGTTAGCGACTTGCATATTTTGCACTGCAATGATTCCAAGCCCCTACTCTTGAAAAAGTCAGAAAGAGAAATAATTAAAATTAATAAAATCAGATAGTTAGGCTAGATTCAAGTGTGTTAATCCAAGCAATCGCTGCGCAGTAGTTTTTGTAAAAACTGAAGATATCTAACAAACCCTGCTCGCTATCTAAAGCACAACCTACGCAACCAAACCAGGTGCTAAGTCTTCACTAATCCAGACGGTAATTCCCGACTTCTGCGCGTGTGACAGTGCCAGCAAGACAAGCTTAGTTTCAAATCCGTAGACGGCAGATTAAACTGCTCCAGTCCTGTTCTTGAACATAGCTCTATCAGCCTCCTCTTTTGACGAGGACAAAATTAGTTTACTCTGCGGGCAGTGTCAGTTTCTCTATTGCTTTTTTCCACACAAACAAATTATTGCCTTGTTGTATTTCGAATATTTAAACACGGAGCGTTACTTATGCAAGAAAGACTAGCTCTACATAACGGCCTTTTTTACTCCATTATCATAATCTCATGTTTGCTTTCACTGCCCACCCTCGCGCAAACCGCTAAAGACCGACCTCGTGCCAGAGAAGCAGGTGTAGTGGTAGGCATATTCGAACCCGGTGAATTAAACGGCATCACTGATGTGACAGGAGTTTTGGTTGGGCATGAAACTCTTATCGTAGGCGATAATATTCGCACCGGGGTTACTGCAATAATCCCTGCGCCGGGGAACTTATACACGCACCCGATACCTGGCTGGATTCACGTTGGTAACGGCTATGGCAAGCTTATTGGTGAAACCCAAGTACGCGAGTTTGGTGAAATTGAAACGCCAATTTTACTCACTTGCACACTTTGTGTCTGGAGTGCTGCGAATGCCCTCAAGCAATGGACCTACGAGCAACCAGGCATGGGTGAACACACGATTAACCCAATTGTTGGGGAGACCAATGATTCTCGGGTAAATAATATGTGGGCTGATCCTATTCAAAAGCAACAGGTTTTCAATGCTCTAGCCAACGCTAATGCCGGCCCTGTGGCAGAAGGCAGTGTTGGAGCGGGAACTGGCACTCAGGCATTTGGCTGGAAAGGTGGTATCGGGACTAGTTCACGAGTTTTACCCGAGCAGTTAGGTGGCTACACCGTAGGGGTTTTAGTGCAAACAAACTATGGGGGAATTATGCGAATCAATGGGGCGCCGGTGGGCCGCGAACTTGGCACTTATTCTTTTAGAGAACAAGTCTTAGCCAAGGATGACGGTGACAAAGATGACGGGTCCATTATGATCGTTGTCGCCACCGACGCTCCCCTGACGGCACGCGGCCTCGATAGACTTGGCTTAAGAGCAATCATGGGCTTAGGCAGAACTGGCTCATTTGCTAGTAACGGCTCGGGAGATTACGTCATTGCATTTTCTACAGATCCGGCTGTTCGAAAACCTCGCACCAGCAGCGGCCCAGTGACAAACAATGTACTTGTTAACTCTTCTTTGTCACCGCTATTCGCAGCCACCGCAGAAGCGACAGAAGAAGCTATTTATAATGCCATCTTTAAAGCTACAACCATCACAAGCGAGCGAGGCTCGCTTGAAGCCGTGCCGTTGGATCAAGTTATGGAAATTCTTGAAAAGTACCGAGCACTCAACTGGAATCAAACGATCTCAAAGTAAATAGCATAGAAACATATCAAAATGGCGGCACTTAACTCGTTTCAGTCTATAAAAATTTGTTTCGCTTGACCTTCGACACACTTTGACGTCTATTCCATGTGCTATGCTGTTTTATAAATTGATGACTTGCGGCGAAACAGAGGCCCTCTAAATACTGGGACTCAAAACATAAACGCCCCTTAATACCACTATTGCAAGTGACAAAACCACTGAAGACGCTCAACGAAATACGCTATAAATGTTAACGGACGATCTTACATTTTTCCTGTTCGCAGTAGGTTTCATTTCTCTGCTAAACCTGATGGTTACATCCGGACTGTGGCTGAGCTTTCTCACCTCTAAAAAACGCTATTTGGCCATAGCCTGCAGCGCTGCCGCAGTTGAAGTTTGTCGTCACACCATCGACTTTTTTACTGAATATAATCGAGGTTCTTTCCTTCTTAATGTCAGTTCAAACTTTCTACAGTTCGGATCAACAATTTTACTAAGCGCCAGCCTGCTATTCATATTCAGAAATTCATTAGGTAGGGAGCTGTTGATATTTGTTGGCCTTACACTGAGTTTAATCGGGATAACGTTATTTAAGCTTTTCATCCCACTGCCTCCAGAGATTTATCTAAACTATGTTTACTCATGCCCTTTAATAGCGGCCACAGTGTTCCTTTTTTGGAGAGCGTTGTTTACCGGAAGCGTATTATCGCCTAGTAAGATCTTCTTGCTTGTCGCAAGCGGAACGCTTTTGTTAATTCGAATTACGCTGCCAAACCTAGAACTTGATAATTTTTACCTCCTGCTTTACTACATGGAATATTTGTCGTTCTCGATGATGCTGATTGCATTGATATTATATGAAATCGAATATTCTAATAGAAAAGTCAGAAAGCTATTGGATAGCAGGACCCAGTCAGAACAGGATTTGCAATTTATTGTAGATAATTCGCTGGACATAATCTTGGTTGCCGACGACGCCGGCCTACTCAGATCTTGGGGTACCAAAGCTCAAGAAGTCTTTGGCTATACCAAAAATCAAGCCATCGGGAAAATTAATATGGACAAAATGTTCGAAAACAATTTTTTCGAACAAGAGGTTGGAGCAGTTGACGAATTTCATTCTCACATGAAAAGCACCGACGGCAAGTCCTTCATGGTGGATGTGAGAATGAAAAAGGTGTCTCACAACGATTCAGATTATTCGATTTTTGTGCTTAGGCTTATAGCCGAGCCCGGATAGCGATGCCTCCAATCTAGTGATCTGTCCATGCAGTACTAAAAGGGCTAATTCTTAAACTAGATTACGCTATACTCCCCTCAGACCTACCCCTTTGCCATCATGGATCACCGGCTTTGACGAATCCGTCTCATTACATCGACACCAAAACCACTGCGACACTTTCCTTTTTTGGACTCTCACTCGGAGTAATAGTTGGCGCAAGCGCTTTATCTGGTGATGATCAAGGCCGCGTCAATCTGCTCTTCCTACTTCTAGTATTTGCCTTTTTACCTGTCTTGAGCCTTGTTATGAGCCTGATTCTAGCCTCATTAAAAATAAATGGCCTCACGGGGACAATAGTTAATTCACCGCTTTGGCCTAAAAATTTATCCCCAACGCCGGTTAAGTTTAAATTCGAGCGCCAGCGGCGGCTTTGGCTGTTTTTTCAATCGCAAGTGTTTAGCCTGGCATTCGCGTTAGGAAGTATTTTAGTGTATCTGGCACTACTGTTAGGCACTGACGTAAACTTCGTTTGGCGAAGCACCTTACTTGAAGCTACCGACCTCTTGCCAGCCCTAAACTTAATCTCCTCACCTTGGCTGTTTTGGCATGATGCTCAGCCTAGCTTGCAACTCTTGCAGCTATCACAAAATTCCCGCATCGCTGGCCAAGTCAGTGCTTACTCAGAGAACTGGTGGCAATTTATTCTTGCAGCTCAATTAAGTTACAACCTGATACCTAGAGTATTTTTACTGTTAATCGCTCGCTGGCAATACATAGCGACAACAGGGGTAAGTAACAAACACAAATCTCAGGAGCCTGCGCCTACACAAGACGCCCACAGCCTAGATAATTTCCCTGTCCTTGCTCGCATCGTTTATACGTTACCAGGCAGATATCAACTACTAGACTGGAGCCATGCGCCCATTCACTGTCAAAGCTTTATAACGAAATCCTTTGGTAAACCCATAGCCCAAACTGAGCTGTCTCCACTGGGCCCCATAGAGATTACTCCCGGCAGCGAGCCTATTCCTATTGTGGTTCTAGTAAAAAGCTGGAACGCCCCTTTAGGTGAACTGAAAGACATTTTGGCCAGCCTAAACGGCGCCGGGTCTAAATATATTCTGCCTTTGGACTGGGGAGAGTCAGCTGTCAATGTCCCTAGCCCAATACACTTAAAAGAATGGCAACGCTTCGCCGCAACGCTTTCAAATTGGGAAATCTTGCAGCCAGGAGAACATAGTTGATTCCTATCTTTGCAGTTGTCGGCCATCCAAATAAAGGCAAGTCGTCAATCGTCGCGACTCTCGCACAGAATGACAGCGTGGCGATTTCCGCTCAAAGTGGAACCACCAGGCAATGCCAGCAAATAGACGTAAAAATCGGCAAGGTAAGTTATAGCCTTATAGATACACCTGGATTTCAACGTCCCACCAAAGTCTTAGCTTGGTTGCAAGAACATGCTTGTAGCGCTGACAAACGCGTAAATGCTGTTAAATCTTTTTTATTGGATCAGGACTGTCAAAGACTCTATCCTGATGAAATCCAATTGCTAAGACCTATCATGAGCGGCGCTGCCATAATTTATGTTGTGGATGGATCGCGGCCCTATGGCACAGAGTATGAAGCCGAAATGGAGATATTACGCTGGACCGGACAAGCGAGCTTGGCCCTCATAAATCCTATTGAAAATGAAAACCATATTCTTCAATGGCAACAAGCACTTGGCCAATATTTCAAAATCGTTAAAGTGTTTAACGCCATGCAAGCTGAGCAAGCAAAACAACTCAGCGTGCTGCAAGCTTTCTCTCAATTGCGTAACGATTGGCAAAGCGCTATTAACGAGCTTATCAAGGCCTATCGAGAGCGCTCAAAACAACGAAAACAAGATTCAACTGAATTGCTGGCAGCTTTACTGACCACTGCTTGTGTTTACCGGTTAAGTCAAAAAGTATTAACCCAAGGGCAGGCCACCGCTCTCAAACCAGTAATGGAGCAGCGCTATTTCAAAAAGCTGGCGGCCATTGAGCAGGACCATCACGAATCTCTAAAGTCATTGTTCTTCTATCACCATTTGAAAAGCAATGTAGAAGTACTACCCGACTTTGGAAACCTGTTTGATACAGAGAAATGGGTTGTCTGGGGGCTGAATCGAAAACAGTTAACCATAGCCGCCGCAATGGCGGGTGCTGCCGCAGGCGCCATTATCGACCTCAGTTTAGCTGGCAGCAGTCTCTTTTTGGGAGCATTGGGAGGGAGCGCGGTAGGCGCCACAAGTGCGTGGTTTGGCGCAGACAAACTAGCTGGTTTCAAACTACAAGGATTGCCAGTCGGCGGTTATGTGGCTCAGCAGGGGCCGATGAAAAATCGGAATTTCCCTTATGTTCTACTAGGTCGGTTTCTTCACCTTGAGGAAGCTTTGCAAAGCCGCACTCATGCCCGCCGAGACAGTATTCAAGTTACCGAAGGAAAACTGCAAGACAGAATATCAACGTTAAAAAACGCTCAACAAAAGTCCCTGCATAGAGCCTTAGAACTCCTCAGCAAGCAGAAGCCGGTGGATGATTTAGCAAAAGTACTTAAGCCCTTGCTCACGCCTACTAATAAATAAGGCTCTGGCTAAGATATCTTAAGCATCATGAAAAATAATTCCTAAGGTAAGCCGCTCTCCGGTTAACAACTCAGTAACGCCGTGGCGCATTTTTGCTCGTCTCCAACCCCTCGCACCGGGAATAGGTCTTTGTTGAGTGGGTATTATTACAGCAGAACCTTTTTTAAGTTTTGGCAAATGGGCACGCGATTGCATACGCGGGGTATTTTCAACCAGAACTAGATCACCACCGCTAAAAGCCACTTCTGGCTCACTTAGCAAGACAATCACTTGAAAAGGAAAAGTCACCTCTCCGTACATATCCTGATGCAATCGGTTGTAGTCGCCTTTGCTGTATTTCAGCATCAAAGGCGTGGCCTTTGTCTGCCCCGCCCGCGCACAATGATCTAATAAACTTTGATGTTGCTCAGGCCAGACTTCTCCGTCATCAAATAGCGCTGCCCATTCATTTGCCAGCTTTGCCAAAGGCACATAAAATTTGAGTCGAGTTTGCTGCACTAACTCAGGTAATGGGTAGGCGAAATATTTATACTCCCCATTGCCAAAATTGTGTTTGGCCATATTGACAGTTTTACGAAATAGCTCCGCTTGATCATACTGCTGCTGCGTATTTGCGCATTCGCTATCAGAGAATAGCTCGTCGATGACTGCATAGCCCCTTTGCAGAAGTCCTGCATTAAGTGCATCCCAGTCGAGATTTGAAAACCGTTTTTCGAAAGCCACTTATTTTTTTAACCATTCTATAAAATCTACCGACGCTTTAAGCAGCTTCGCTCTGGGCGCCTCTAAGAGCGCAGCATGATCGCCTCCGGCTAGAACAATCCATTGCTTGTTGGGATTGGCGATATTGGAAAACACCTTAGCGTGAGACTCGGTACTAGCCAAAGGATCAAATTCAGCTTGCAGTAAAAGAGTAGGCAATCCAACTGCGCTGGCAGCTAAAGTATTCCATTGCTGTAATTCGTTCCAGTCTGCGCGCACTGGATCAGCTTTGATGGCCTCCCTTACATAAGTATCAATGGCATTTTGGCTGATAGCCCCAGGGACGATAAAATCTGATGCAGCCGCCTGCGCCGTAGTTGGGTTCTTAGGAGGTAAAACTGCAGTATCACCACTGTATTGTTGATCCGGGTTCACCGGATAGCCAAACAGAGTGACACTTAACATATTCTCTGGGTAACGCTGGGCCGTTAACTGGGCCACCATGGAGCCATAAGACCAGCCCCAGACATGAGTCTTTTCTTGGTTCCTTGCTTCCAGCCATTCCAATGTCGCGGCTAAATCTTTGGCCGCTTTGTCTGGAGTGTTCCAGCCGGACGAGTCGCGAGGAGTCCCTCCGTAGCCTCTGGCATCTAGTGCCCAAACACTATAGCCAGCATCATTAAAACCATCCATGAGTGAAAGGTCCTCGCCATCTACCTGCAAATCAAAGTCTGGCAGTGAGCTCCACGTTCTGCCGTGATGTAAGACAATATGCCCTTTGGGATTGGCAACTGACTTTTCCCACAAAGCAAGAGGATGACCGTCAGAGTAGACCGTATGTTCAATGAGCTCAACTGCGCGCAAAATGGACAAAGGCGCCATAAGAACAAAAACTACGACAATAGATACGAAGGTTTTAAAACCAATGTGATGGGAATAGTTAGGATGAGAAATCATGACAAACTCCAGCTAAGCGTTACTTGCTAATAGCCAAAAACCATAACACGAGGAGTAAGTTCACTGTAAGCGATAACAAGGAGTTTCAACAAAAAACCAAGCACCGCGGCTGTAGGCGCTTTCACTAACATCAGTAGTAATAGCCCTCATCTCAGCAAGCCTATAGCTAGTTTTGCTCTGGCCCAAACCGTCAGGCCGTAAGCCTTTATTATTTTTAATTCATCAGAAGATAAGCAAAAAAAAACCGAAGGCAAACGCTTCCGGTTTTTAATTTTCGCTAATACGAGATAGGCCTAATTAACTAGTGACCACCATCGTCATCACTCATCGCTGCTGGCAACGCCAACGCAGTCAGTGTGGAGCTAGTCTGAAGCAAGACATACTGATGTCCGTCCAAAGTCCAAGAACTCATGCCGTAGCTGCTACGGCCTGGTGCTTCGATTTCTTTCATGATTTCACCGGTTGCCTTATCAATCGCGTAAAGCATTGGTGTGCCATCACTAGCAGCATCTGAATAGATCAACATATTGGCAGTCACAACCATTGGCACTAGTGCGCCGGTGCCTGTGTTGCCAATATCGATGCCTTCGAGTGCTGGGCTGTTCTTAATGCGGTTAGGCGTTTCACCCGTAGGAATCATCCAAGCGTGGTCGCCTG
>JBLHTH010000080.1:0-14230 GCA_047627195.1 Pseudohongiellaceae bacterium
TTTACGGTGCAGGCTTTAGCGAGCACGCAGCGATTACTTTCAACTCACTGCAAAACTGGCTTACCACTAACTTTGGTTGGTTCTACATGGCATCCATTGCCTTCTTTTTTGGTTTTGTGGTGTATCTAGCTTTTAGTCGCTTCGCCAACATCAAGTTAGGGCCCGACGATTCCGCCCCCGATTACAGCTACCTCAGCTGGTTTGCCATGTTGTTCAGCGCAGGCATGGGAATCGGCCTACTGTTCTTTGGTGTTTCAGAACCCTTAACCCACTTTACTCAGCCTCCATTAGGCGCCGGCAACACAGCACAGTCTGCTGGCCATGCAATGGAAATCACTTTCTTTCATTGGGGTTTGCAAGCTTGGTCGGTTTACATCGTGGTGGGCTTATCACTCGCCTACTTTAGTTTTCGCCACGGCCTGCCTTTATCTGTGCGATCAGCTCTTTATCCATTAATCGGCGACAGAATTTATGGCCCTATAGGCCACGCGGTCGACATTTTTGCAGTGCTTGGCACCATGTTCGGCGTCGCTACCTCCTTGGGCCTCGGTGTCATGCAGGTAAACGCGGGTCTCAATTTTCTGTTCGGCATAGAAGTGTCTACCACCGTGCAGATAGCGTTGATTGTTGGCATCACTGGCATGGCGACAGTCTCGGTTGTTGCAGGCCTGGATGCGGGCATTCGCCGCGTCAGCGAGCTAAATCTGATGCTCGCCATCATCATGCTTATTTTTATTCTAGTAGCCGGACCAACGGCAACTCTTTTGGGTGCGCTGATGCAAAATATCGGCGGCTACTTATCTGGCATGGTCGATATGACCTTTAACCTCTACGCTTACCAGCCCAATGAATGGATGGGCGACTGGACTTTATTTTACTGGGCTTGGTGGATATCTTGGTCGCCGTTTGTTGGGATGTTTATTGCGCGGATTTCTCGCGGGCGAACCATTCGCGAGTTCATCGTTGGCGTGTTGCTGGTGCCGGCTGGATTTACCTTTTTATGGCTCAGCCTTTTTGGCAACACGGCATTGACCATGGAGCTCGCCGATAGCAGTATTGGATTGGTAAACGCGGCCCTAGTAGATTCCCCAACGGCACTGTTTGTGATGTTGGAACAGCTGCCTTGGTCCAACGTGATGTCGCTGGTTGCGACTCTATTGATCGTAACGTTCTTTGTCACCTCATCGGACTCCGGCTCCTTGGTGATTGATATAATTACCTCAGGCGGCAACGAAGACCCTCCAGTGTGGCAGCGAATTTTCTGGGCAATAATCGAGGGTGCTGTAGCCGCGGCTCTGCTATTAGCAGGCGGTCTATCAGCACTGCAGACTGCTGCAATCACTAGCGCATTGCCCTTCGCCTTTGTTATGTTTCTAATGTGCTTCGGGCTTTACAGGGGACTGAATGCGGAGACCCTCAAACGTCCCTATCGCCCAATGCCAGCGCCCGTGCCGCAATATCCGTCAGCCAAGCAATGGCAGCAGCGTTTGCGCGCCCTGATTGGAGACCATTGCCAGCAAGACGTTCGAGCTTATATCAACAGTACCGTTAGGCCCGCTATGGAAGCGGTCTCACTGCAGATTGATAAGACCCTGTTGCAACCTAAAATTGAAGAAAGCAACGCCATGATCAAACTGACCGTCGACCACGGCGCCGACACTATGTTCAAATACGAAATTCGACTGCGCGAATACGGCATCCCCTCCGCAGCATTTCCAAACCTACCAAAGCGAGACAAGGAAAAAACCTACTGGCGTGCCGAGGTCCATCTAGATGAGGGTCCCCAGGACTACGACGTGGCCGGGTATAACATTGAACAGCTAACTGGCGATTTGCTAGCGCAGTTTGAGATGCACATGCAGTTTCTGCACGCTAAGGTTTAGTGGTTGCAGACAGGATTAACTGCGCTCTATAAAAAGGTGCGGAGTAACTAGTTGCAGATCTTGCACCGTTTCAACTTAAGCGATGTAGTTACTCCGACACCGTAACCCTCGAGCCTCGAAGCATAAATAACTTAACGTGCTTGGTTATTTAGGGACAAGGATGGGGAGGAATTCGAAGGAACGTTTCGGAAAAACTGCTTACAGACCTTTCAGCACTTTAGTTTCAGTGACGTGGTTAATCCGACCCTCCAAACACTTTCGCACCCGAAGCATCAATCGGTCGGCCTCATGAAGACTCATCGTTTCTATTAAAAACTTCATTTAGATACTCACTAGACACGGCGATTAACTGCACTCTATAAAGAGGTGCGGAGTAACTACTTGCAGATCTTGCAGCGTTCCACTACAGGTGGAGTAGTTACTCTGACACGGTAAATTAAACTATCCTTGCGCCGACAAATACTCAATGATCTGAGTGGCGGCATCCTCTGCTGATACCGTTTCCGTGTCTATTTTAATCTCTGGGTTTTCAGGCTTGTCGTAAGGGCTATCAAATCCGGTAAAATTTTGTATAGCGCCCTGCCTAACCTTCTTATAAAGTCCTTTGGGGTCGCGCTGCTCGCATACCGCGAGACTGGCATCAACATGCACTTCAATGAATTCACCTTTCTCGAAAAGAGAGCGAGCCATCTGTCGCTCTGCTTGAAACGGCGATATAAAACTGGCTATCACGATTAAACCAGCATCCAGCATCAGTTTGCTGGTCTCCGAAATTCGGCGGATATTTTCAACTCGGTCTGCATCGGTGAACCCTAAATCTTTATTAAGACCATGGCGCACATTGTCGCCGTCTAATAAATAAGCGTGCTTTCCCATCATCAACAGTTTTTTCTCGATGACGTTGGCGATAGTTGATTTGCCTGACGCAGAAAGACCGGTAAGCCAAATGATCTTAGGGGTTTGATTTTTAAGCTTTGAGCGTGCCGCTTTATCCACGCCAGTTGCTTGCCAATGGACATTGCTGGCCCGCCTTAAGCTATGTCGTATTCTCCCTCTTGCCAGGCTTTTGAAATCACTGCCCTTGAGCTCAAACCGTGAAGTACTAAGCTCACCACTCATTGAATCAAAAGCGATGTTGCGGCTAAGAGAAACGTTGCCGATGAAAGTTTCACCGATGGATATGCTATTAGCAGCAATGTGCTTGCCACTGGCCTCTTCCACTCTATATTTAAGTTTGGTGATACTCGCATCGACTGTCTGACCCGCACAGGTTAATGCGTATCTGCGGCCGGGGAGCATTTTCTCATCAGACATCCAAATGATTTCAGCTTCAAACTGATCGACATATTCTGGACGGTCGTGTGACAACGCAATAATCTCGCCGACTTTCGCTTGTGCATCGGCTTGGGCATTAACTTGACCAAGGAAAACGGGTGAATCTAATTCAACACTGGTGTCATCAGTGCGGGTGTCCAAACTGATAACAGTGCGAGTATCCCCGCTGCTGCAAAACACCAACTCGTCTCCGACATTTATTGTGCCATCCAAAAACTCCACGATGGCCACGCTGCCTTTGATGCTTATCAGCCGCGCTCTAAACACGTTAGATTCTTCATTAGCCATTATGTTTTCGTCACTCGTTGTTTAAACAAACGTTCGACCGCAATTTTAGAAATTAAAGGAATTAAAGGGGTCGGAGGCGATTAAAGCAATTAAAGGGGCTGGAGTGATCAAAGAGTTCGGGGGCCTTTACTTTAGGCTCTTCCGACCTCCTTGATTTTAATTGCCTCCGACCCCTTTAATCCGTCCCTTTAAACCAGAGGTTATACTAATCTATCAATGGCGTCATCCGCGCGGCAGCTCAGACAAAACCTATTCCTATTTGATGTGTACTTATTACCGAGGAGCTAAACTCACCACCCTTTCATGTAAAACTTCGAGTTATTTTGAAGCTTAGGAGAAGACTAAAAGCAAGCAACGCTATTCGTAGAGTTCAAAGACGAAGCGGCAGACCAGCAGATGGCTAATTAAAGGAATTAAAGGGGTCGGAGGCAATTAAATAAATTTAAGGAAATTGCTTGATCTAAGGGTTCGGGGGCCCTTATTTTAGGCTCTTCCAGCTTTCTTGATTTTAATTGCCTCCGACCCCATTAATTTTGACCCCTTTAATTTTTTGACCCCTTTAATTCCTTTAATTGATTTTAATTGCCTCCGACCCCATTAATACAGCTGTTGGAACAACCTTTTGACAAGGTCGTTCGGCATCTTCATATTTCACTTCATCACGCAGTAAGCGTCACACTAGAAACAATCAAAAATCCGGTGACAAAAACAGCTGCGAACAGTTTAGATGGCAGTATATCAATGCCAGGTTCAAAGCCTTTACCGCCGTGACAGAGGTAAAGGTAAAGTTTCATAACGGCGATTGCAGTGAGTGCTGTTACTCCCAGCCAGGCAAAACCTTGCAATGGGGCTTCGTACAACCCTGCTTCTAAAATCAAATCTTCTGCAACGTAAACCAATGATAAGGGAAAGCCGGCACTCATTAGGCCAAACAACAGCATGGCCGAGGCTAACTTAGGGTAGGAGTCATACTGCCCAGAGGGACGGCTCAAATTGAGTTTGCCTATTCGCGTCTCCAAGATACCTAAGGTGAGAATCAAGCCAGGTATTGCCACCATTTGTGCCTGCGCCAGTAAGGACCCCGCCAAATCCGAGAAGTGCTGCCCCGAATCAGCATAGACCAAGAACCCAAGCTGACTCGCCGCGAGACCACTGAGCGCTCTGCGTGCGTTATGCTGAGCAAGCGCCATGAGCACCGATATAATCGATAGCAGGGGCAGCACTGCCAACACAACGTTTCTGTCCAGCGACTGTTGCTGCTGCAACGAAATGATGAACATCGCCTGAAGAACAAATGCTGAGGCTAGCAGCCCGCTTGGCAGGTTCTCATATAATTTGGAAAACCAAGGGGATACTGGAAACAACCCGATAAAAAATATCAATCCCACAAGCTCGAACATGCCCGTATCAAGGCCCGCGTCCGCCGGGTAAAGCACCGACATTGAGATCAACCCTGTACATAGCACCCCAAACACCATAAGAATCCGATGCATGCCATTTTTAGTGCCGGTCGCAGCTATGAGAATTATAAAAAACACTGGCACAGCTAAACATAGTAGCCTTATATCAGCTATTTCCAGCAGACCAAGCGCTAGCCCATCCATTAGCAATATTAGGCTAAAGGTTAGCCGCGAACTCATAAATGCAGGGGTATAAAAGCACGCAAGTAAATTACCCAAAATAATAAAGCTACGCAGTCTTGTCGGTGAAAGACCCACTACTTCCTGCAGGCCAAGTACAGCAGGAATAACTTCCAACACGAACATCATTAGCAATGCAGTCAGCGCGACCGATCTCACGTTTCTTATGTCGCGCACCAACATAATAACCGCCATTGATGCGATGGTAAGACTGAGATGAATCAAAAAATTAAGCCCAATGTCCATTGTTTGTTGTCCTTCAGTTTTGAATCAATGTGGTGGAGGATTCTGCGGCTATAGATAGCGCTTCTGTTTCACTTTTGTAGCCGGTTATTAACCCCGCTACTCGGCGCTCCTGTTTGTCCAACTGACGAACCAGCAACAGAGTTTTATTGACCAGCCAATCAACCAAAAGATTGTCCAGAAAACATCGCTCCAACCGCAGACGAAACATAAATCTCTGAAAGTTGGTAACGGTTTCAACGCTTGGATGAAAAACTCTAATATGGTGCCCCAGCATTTGCTCGAGGTGGTGTCTCTCATGCAGCAGACTGGGGGCGCGCAGCAATTGAAGGGTTCTTATTACCGCGTGTGCCACAACATGAACTAGCGCAAGCTCAACCCAGCCAAAAGCAATCTCAATTACGATAAAGCCAAGCTGTGTAATAGAACCATAAGCAAGTCTGCTTTTGATATCGCTTTGCACACGGCCGGCGAGATTGCCCACCAAGACCGTGCACAAACCAACAGCTATCAACAGCCAGCTTATTAACGGCGAACTTGCGATCACATCGCCCATGCGCAGCAGTAGCAACGGACCAAGGTTCACGGACAATGCCCCGTAAAAAACTGCGCTAGAAGGAGTAGGGCCTTCCATGGCTCTTGGCAACCAATTAGAGAACGGAAATAGCGCAGACTTACCCATAACCGCCAGTGTCAGCAATAGCGCGGTTATCTCTGCGCTGTCATGTGCTGGAATGCCCGCCCAAGGCGCAGTGCTCAGCGCATCAAACTGAGTGCCAGTTTCGCTGAGGTGCAAATACAACACCGCTGCATACAATCCGATGTCGGTTAGTCGATAAACACTAAATACCCAGAGTCCATTTCGCGGTGGTTGTTCGCGCCGTGTGAAAAACGCAATCAATAGAACCGAGCTAAGTCCAACAATCTCCCAGCCCACCAGCAAGAGCTCAACGGTGCCACTAAAGCTTACTAGCAACAAACCAAGAGCAAATAGCAGCATGACCAAGTAGAAACGATGAAAGCCAGATTCTTTGTGAAGATAGCGTTTAGAAAAACTACAAATCACATAAAGCAGCGCAGTAGTGAAAAGAGCATAGACAACGGCAATAATATCCGTCTGCATCACAATTTCGTAACTATAATGGTCGGTGCTAAACCAACTGCCTAGAACAATTTCATTACCGGATTCGATAGGAAGCAATGCGGCCATAGCGAGCGCGGAAAGAAATGCACTGCCAATGGCTATTCTGCAAAAGCGAACCACGATGGTTTCACTCGGCTTTTTAGACAAAAGCATACTTGTCGCTAGCCAAACAAAAACGCCAGCGATAGGCATGAAGATGAGCGCAGCAAGTATTTCAAACAACAGTAAACTAGGCATTGTGCATCCCCCTTTGGGTATGATTTATGTGTGCTAGGCCTAGATAGCTGTCAGAGCCTCGGAAAAAGACTTCAGAGTTATCAACCACCGGATATCCAATACTGTCCGGTACATACTCAACAAACTCCCCACTTTTAAAGACCATAAGTTTCCCGGTGTCTGGATCCATCGAAACCAGCTGTATCCACTCATTGCCTACCAAATCGCCCACCACTTTTATTTCTTGTGCGATTGTAAGAAGCACTTTAGGCGTTGCCTCGACGATGGTTAACAAACGCACTGGTTCGTGAATTTCAACCATCTGCCACGGCAGTCCGGTGCGCAGATCCGAGCAGTGCCCTTCCATAACGCCAATTAGGCCAGAAATATTATGCGGCAATTTGGTTCCGCAGCCATACGCGACTGGATCGACAAAACTAAAGTAGTACTCAAGATTGATGCCTGCACCAACCGGTCCTGCCGATTCTAAAATACCTGCCACGATAGATTTATCTGGGTCTTGCTCTGGGTCGTAAGAAATCAAAAAAGAACGGCGATCAAGAAACAGACCCCGAGTAATCGCGCGGCGACCGATGATGCATACGGCATTGGTCGCGTGCCCATATTCCGGGCGCGGCTGAGCTAAATCATTGGCGTGTTGATAGGCATAGCCTAAGGCACTATCGGAGGAGACATTAACCGGAACTTCATTAAACTTTCTGCAACGCTCTAAAGCGTCCATCTTGCAAGCCTGAGCAAGTTTGGCGCGCGACTCTTGAAACGAAACGTTTAGCGGTGCAGGAATTAAATCTAAATCGTAATAGCTCATGCTGTCATCGCAGGTATTGTGATAGGCACCAACGAACCATGTAGTTTCCGCTATTGCTATGCCTTTTTCCTTGAGCCGCGTTCGCACACCGACATGATTGGCCATCGCCGCAAACGCCCTCGCGTTAGGGCCCCCTCTGCCACCGCCGGTGGCGCCGCAGTCATGGGCCGCTTCATGTGGATTATTTAAGCTAGAAGAGCCATGTCCCACAATAATAATGATTGGCGAAAGCTGTTTGGTTAAGCCCATTGCCGATAGCGTAATGAAAATAGCATCCGCTGCTTCGACGACTGTATAGCCTGATTTAAACCCATCTATGCGATCGGCGTCTTTGTCATCGTCATCGACCCTAAAAAGTTTCAATCGAGTTTCAGGGCGCGCAGGACCAAACCCTTTCAAGCGTCTTTTTATTTTTTCGGTCTGACGAGGAACCAAGCTACGAAATACCAGCGAGGGCGTTTTTGCAATGCCCATCAGTAATGACCAAAACGGACCAATGGCGAATACGGCCTCGTTGTCGATGACGCTTTTTGAGTAGGAGCCTACTAGCTTGCGAGTTTTCTGGTAGCGAAGTGCTTCAGACTCATTTAAAGCCACCTCGCGGACAAAATGCTCAGGTATTCGGTTTACCGGGCACAAGGGCCGCGCGGTCACATCATCAAGTCCTTGGTATTGAATTGCCACACCAAAAAAACCCGCAAAACCTAGCGTCATCACCTCGGGGTCAAGCTCTTCTAGGTGGCGCCGGGTAGACTCCTCGCGTTCATCCATGCAGAAGACAGCTTGAAATGAATGTTGAGTGCCTGCTGTTAAATTTGTAAATTGCCGATGTTCGGCCAAGCCATCCAATATGTGTTGACGATGTCGTCTCTCATAGGCTAGCTGCAGTAAATAGCGCCTTTCAAAACTATCAAAGTGGCCGATCTCTGCCACCCACTTTACTGCGTGCGCTGAATTTGAAAACAGCGCCGAGGGCATAACAAAAGCTTGAGCTGTGATGAAAGCTTCGTAGATATCCTGCACCGACTTGCTTGCTTTAGTGACTTCTGTGCCATGAGCACAGAGATGTTCAGCCAAAGTATTTGTGGTGCAGCCATGTAGCTTGCAGGCGTGCTCGTATGCGCAAAATTCTACGAGTAATTGAACCGCAAGAAAATCTATCAGGGTGGCAGGATAATGACTAACCGGCACTTTATCCGGCTGTTTTTCGAACTGCCGAAACATCCCGGCCCAGCCTTTTAGCATTTTAAGCGATTCGTTAATGAATACTTGTTGATGTGCGCTTGGCACACCAAATTTATCCAACACAGTAGTGATAACCTTCAGCCCGTCTAACCCTTGCTCCTCTTGCTGGCGACATAGATTAGGCAGGCTGCCCAGCCAAGCCGGTAGCGTGAATGCGTTATTGTGCATTCTTCTAAAACTTACCAAGAAGCCCTCAGCTTTGTCCGGCTGTGGCAAACTACCAACACCTTGATCAAGATACGCCGCTGCATAGCGAATAAGAAACGGCTTAACCTGCTCATCGGTATCGACATCAAACCGCTCTATTAGCAAATCCCTTGCTCTGGCACGGGTTTGAATGTGGACTTTCGGTAACGCAGCTTCCTCCAAGTTCACCCATAGCTTTTCTAGCTCGCCAGGTAAATAACGCCGCTTACTGTGAAAAAAAAGTGAGCTAGCAGGCGACCTTGCCGCTGAACCTGCTAACGCATGCGGTTTATGCAAATAACCTTTTTCATGCAACCACCAATTAACAGAATGCTTGTTAGGTACATTAAACAAAGTGGTGAGCCGCCACAGCAAAATCGCACGGCGCGTGGGTGCTCCAGCAAACAAGGGCAGATCGATATCATCGAGCTCTTTCTCAAGCACCGCTTTTATATCATTCGTTAGAATTCGCCCGCTATTTATTGCTTCAAGGAAATTCTTCTCACTCATGAAAGGCTCAGCACTATTCTCTTTTGATGCCTCTTTCAGCGCTTGCTTAAAAGGCAAATTCTCATAGGCGTGCAGCGTATTGTGATGTACGAAGGCATGCAAAGGAGACTGCGACGGCAGTAATTCTGCCGCCACCTCGATCATCTGCGCAATCGACAATTTATCGGTAGCATTCATAATCTCGCTCCCTCAAGTTCTACGAATAGAAATATGAGTGGCCTCTGGGTGTGCGCTTAAACTCTTAAAACCTTCAATGCCTATAATTGCGTTGCGGGGGTTTACATAGTCCTTGATGATAGTTTTCAAGCCATTTAAAAACGTATGATCAATTAAGCTGGCATCGCTTAGGTCGATCTCCATAGTCTTGAGTTCTTCTGGGCTTAAAAGATTAACAGCGTTGTTAAGTTTAAGCAGCGAAGGGAAAGCGGCATCGCCTTTTATTTTTAGTACCACATGGCCATTACGAATCTCTTTCTCGATTTCTACTCCAAACAAAGATTTAAAAGTTGACCCTCGTATAATGTGAAAAATAATTTTGAGCATCAGCCCTGAAGCTACTCCAATAAGCAGGTCGGTGAATATAGTGATTAGAAATGTGCTAAGGAAAAGAAAAAACTGGTCCATACCGATGGAGCGAACATGAAGAAACTCTTTCACCGACGCCAGGCGCGAGCCCGTTAAGATCAGCATGGCAGCAAGAGCAGCCATAGGTATCATTTTAAGTAGGCCGGGCACGGCAATTACAAACAGCAAAATAAACAAGCCGTGGAAGAAGTTTGATCTATGACTGCGAGCGTTAGCATCGATATTGGCTTTACTGCGCACTATCTCAGAAATCATAGGCAGGCCACCAAGCATCGATGAAAGAAAATTACCGACCGACACCCCGAGCAGATCCTTGTTTAGATCTGACCGAGACTGGCCTTTAACCATTCCGTCCACTGCGACCACACTAAGAGTGGACTCAATACTTCCAACCAACGCGAACATGACGATGTATTTAATTGAAACCAAGGACATAACAACACTGAAATCTGGAAATGCGAATCCATCGATTAGATTGTCAGGAAGGTTCACAAAGTAAGCTGGATTCGTGACACCTAAAAACAGCGCTAGTGGAATAGTCACTAGCAATACAATCAACTGTGGCGGTGTTTTACGCAGTGCGAAAAAAGGTATCTTAGGCCACAAGAATAAGATCAGCAGAGAAATAGCGCAGATAAAAGAGACCGGTAAATTAGCCGCCATGATGGAATGCGGTATCTCTTCAAGAAGCTCTATAGTCTCACCACCATGAGGCACAACACCAAGTCCAACATGCACCTGTTTTGCTATGATGATCAAACCGATCGCAGCCAACATTCCGTGTACAACACTTTTAGACATGGCAATACCTAGACTTGCCATCTTGAATCTGGCGAAGAAAAATTGGCAAACACTCGCTACCATGCCAACAGCTAAGGCTCTTTGGTAGCCCATTACCATATCGCCTTGACCAAGCTCGGTAACGGCGCCTAATGCAATAACAATGAGACCTGCCGCTGGGCCTTTGATAGTAAGACCAGAACCACCAAGCCAAGACACCATAAGACCGCCAACAATAGCTGTGGTTAATCCTGAGACCGGTGGAAATCCGCTGGCACTAGCGATGCCAAGGCATAGAGGTAAAGCAATTAGGAAGACAAGAAAACCAGATTTGATATCCGAAAGTAACTCATTACCTTGGAAAGATTGTGCATTCATCGTACAGCTCCACAGAAAGACGCTTTGCTAGGCAAAGGCTTCGAAATTTTTAGGATTTAAAATCGACTAAAAATTAAGCGTGGGGAGGGCCGCGGGAAGGGTTGGCTATGCCGTAGTTTGATTTTGGAACTAAAACTTTAGCAAGGAAGCTAAAGTCACACTTGTAGTCTTCAGATGATATAGCAACAACTACTGAATGAAATTCATCATCCAGTGAACACTCAGTGGTTTCGCTTTCGACTACTAAGTTGCTAACCGTTATTTCTGGTATAGCAGAGCAATTTTCGCTGCAGGAATCAGTAAAGTGACTGCGTGGATCGCCCTCGCTGAATGCCTTACCATCTTCAACTGAAGCAAATCCCTGCAGAGGCATCAAACACATTAATACAAGCGTGATCAATTGGAATAACTGATCTCGTTTAGACATTGATGAGTTGTTACTTCGCATACGGATAATAAAATTGCTGCAATGAAATTTTAGTAAGGCGGAATTATAATGTGTGTATCTAACAATGCAATGAAATACTTAAGCTAATTCGTGCAAACGAATCATTATAGAGATGGATTTGCTTCGCCCCTTTTTAGACCATCATATTTGTTCAGGCGATAGACTCAGCAACAAAATACCAGCTTGCTTTCAATTAAAGGGGTCCAATTAAAGGGGTCGGAGGCAATTAAAATTAAGAAAGTCTGAAGAGCCAAAAATAAAGGTCTCCGAAACCTTAAATCAATCAAATCTCTTGAATTGATTTAATTGCCTCCGACCCCTTTAATTATTCTTTAATTCTTGGACCCCTTTAATTCTTTAATTGGGCTCAGCGCTTGACTGCAATGGCTTGGATCTCAAAATGGGAGCCGAATAAAAGACTGCCTGCACCTATGAAAGCTCGAGCGGGAAATTCTTCGGTGAAGAAAGTGCGATACACCTCGTTAAACACCTCATACAGGCTAAGGTCTGAGCAAAAGATTTGCACATAGGTCAGATCGTCCATGGTCATGCCCGCATCCTCCAGCTGTCTCTTGATACCATTTAATACGTTACGTGCCTCAACGGCGGGATCGGCGGGCACCTGCCTATTCTCGTCCAAGCCGAGGGTGCCAGATATATACAGCGTATTGTCAGTCAACACCGCGCCACTGAAAGGCGACACATCAGGCTGAGACGGATGATTTGGGTTAATGTGCGTTCTTTCCTGCGAGGTCGCGCTCATCGAGGTGAAAACTGTCAGCGCCAGTGCGGGCAAAAGGAAGTGCTTTAGATGAGCCATATTGGTGTTTCTCTTATTGGTAGTTATTGTCCGAGCATGACCGGCAAACTAAAAAAAGAAAAGGGGCCAGACCAAAACTTCTGTATTTTTACTCTGACTCCTTTTCTAGTCCCTTTTCTATTTTCTCTGCCATTTGAATTTTTTAACCTCTTTTCCCTCTTTTCTGTTAATAATCTCAGTACTGCGTCGTCTTATCTAATATGGGAGATTATGCGATTACACTGAATAACGAACCTCGGATAAACCAAGCCGGGAAAACACCTACCTTCGATGAGCTTTTTAACGCCCATCAAGAAAAAGTATTACTGGCGGCTTATCGCGTGACCGGAAACCTTCATGACTCGGAGGACATACTGCAGTCTGTCTTTCTGCGCCAGCTGGATCGCCGTGATCAGGCGTTGTCTGCAGACAGCACCGGTGCCTACCTTTGTAAATCGGCTATTAATGCTAGCCTCGATCTGCTGCGCTCTCGGCGCCGCGCTCCCAGCGAGATACTCAATGAAGAACTACTCCCGTCTACTCATGGCGCTGCCGATGGAGACGTTCGCCAATCCGAACAACGTCTTCTTCTGCGCACAGCGTTGCTGGATTTAGATCAACGTGCTGCCGAGGTTTTTGCTTTGCGCATGTTCGAAAATTTCAGCAATAGCCAGATAGCCGTTGTGCTGGGCATCTCAGCCAATGGCGTTGCGGTTGCCTTTCACAAGGCCCGTGCCCAACTCCAACAAACTCTAGGTGAACTAGAAGGAGATAACCGATGAAAGACAACAAATCCACCCCAGACACTCTTGAAGAGGCCATCGCTGCTATTAAAGCCGATGCGCCTTGCGCTGCCGACCTTATTCAGGCTCGTGAACGCGCTCGGGCTGCTATTACAATTCATCGAGCCCCAAAGGCGGTCGTAATGGACACAGCTGAGACGGAAGGGCCTGCAACGACCGATAACTGGGATTCTATAGATGACTACATTGCGGCAATTCCAGCCTATTTGGCCAAGCAGCTTGACCCTCAGCAAACCATGCTGTTTGAAGAAGAAAGTCGCCAGTCTATTCCTCTTAGGCGAGCGCTTAACGAAGCTCGCGGCGGCAATAGCCTTGCATCGACTGGCCTTGGTGATCCGCCAAAAGCCAGCAAGCTGCGCTGGTTTGCCTCTGCAGCCACTGTGGCGGCTATAGCAATTGCCCTTTTTATCACCCTCCCCGACCTGCCTTCTTTTAATCAGACTCGGTTAGCACAGGTTGACGAAATTGATGGCCAGCTTTATCAGCTAGTCGACGGCAGTTTGCAAGCGTTAACGCCGGGCACTTGGATTAATGGTCGTCAGCGCATTCGCTCAGCTAGCGGCAGTTCAGCCTTAATCACTTTAGATGATGGCTCACAGATCGAAGTGGACGAACGTTCTGAGCTAAGCATGACTCGTCGCAGCTCGGGCAACCGAATTGATGTGTCTCGCGGCCGCATATTAGTTGCCGCTTCGCCACAGGGTTCCGGAACCTTAGATGTGTTCACAGATGAATTTATGGTGTCAGTAACCGGTACCATTTTTGAAGTGGCTCATGGCGCCAAAGGTTCCCGGGTCGCCGTTATAGAAGGATCGGTGAACGTGCTCTTGCAGGGAGACACCACCAGCGTGGAGCCCGGCCAGATTATGGATTCGCGTGTGAAACCTAACATTGAATCCTTCGCGCTTAGTGTCGCCG
>JBLHTH010000081.1:0-14204 GCA_047627195.1 Pseudohongiellaceae bacterium
GTCAGTTCCCGTTGCCGACTGATTGATGCCTTGCGAGTAAAAGCTCACTACCTTTGTAGTCTTTGCAAACTGCGAGTAAAACTCAGTTAACAGCTGTCGACTCAGTCCCGTGCTATTTTCTACTGAAGCCAGACCGCATTTTTTAGAGGCCGCTATTGCTTCTTCATAACCGTCACAGTACTGCTCAATGAACGGCTTATTCAGTGAATTTTCTTTCTCTAGGAAATTTATTAAACCGTTAAAAAGGAAAGCATCACTGCCTGGGAGCAATTGCAAGTGGATGTCAGCAATTTCACAAGTCGCTGTCTTTCTCGGATCGATAACCACAATTTTCATTTGTGGCCTCTCCTTTTTAGCAACACTAATACGCTGGTACAAAACCGGATGCGTCCACGCCGCGTTAGAACCCGCCAGTATCAATAGATCGCAAATTTCCAAATCTTCGTAATTACACGGCACCGCGTCTGCACCGAAAGCACGTTTATAGCTCGCGACCGCCGAAGCCATACAAAGTCTTGAATTGGTATCGACGTTCGAAGAGCCAATAAACCCCTTCATTAGCTTATTCGCTACATAATAATCCTCAGTCAGTAGTTGGCCAGACAAATAAAAGGCAACTGAATCTGGGCCGTGCTCGTGGATAATCTCTTTGAAGCCTTCGGCGACTTTTTTCAATGCCTTATCCCAGCTAACCCGACTCCCATTTACTTCCGGATACAACAGACGATTAGTTGTCGAAAGTGTATCGGCAAGCGCACTACCTTTTACACAGAGTCGACCCAAATTTGCGGTATGCTGCTCGCTCCCTCTGACTTCCAATTTATTATCTTGGGAAACCTGAGCATCGATACCACAGCCGACACCGCAGTAGGGACATGTTGTTTGCGTGCATATTTTGCTATCACTATTCATAAACGATCGATTGGCTTAACGACTATGGTGTGAGGATAAAAGGATTTTCTCAGAAACTTAGAAAAACTTCTGCTCCCTTGATTGCGACGTTATAAGTGCTGACACTAATATCCTCTTCCTCAAGACAACTACCGCTGACAAGATTGAAATGTTGTTTAAAAAGTGGCGATGCAACAACCAACTCGCCCTTAATATCGCCAACAATACCTCGGGACATAACATTGGCTTGACCTATGGGGTCCCAATTAGAAATAGCATAAATGTTGGGCTGTTCTTTCGGTAGATAAAATAGCGCAACCTGCTCGTCGCCGACAAGGACGCAGATACCGCTATTTACAACAAGATCTTGTTTATGACACAGATAAACTTGCTTTATGGTTTCGCTCGCAGACATTTTCGTTTGACTCATGTAAATAACCTAGATGGTATAAATAGTTTAAAATTAGTTAACTACATTAAGAAGCTAGTTTCAGGCTCTTACGCTCACTTTCTTGAGCGGGACGCTTTTGTTCTCGCTCTTGCACAAACACTATGCGGGTGTCTTCCTTATCACTATTGGCAAACTGCCGAAATCTTTTCAGCTTTTCTTCATTTGCAAGCGTAGTTTTCCACTCACATTGATAACTCCCGACTAAACTTTCCATCTGTTGCTCAAGCTCTAAAGCAATACCAAGCTTGTCGTCAATAACGACTTGCTTAAGGTATTCCAACCCCCCATCAAGATTGCCCAACCACACCGACGTGCGCTGTAGGCGATCCGCTGTTTTTACGTAAAACATGAGAAACCTATCGATAAGCTGTATCAATGTCTTGTCATCTAAATCGGTGGCAAAAAGATCAGCGTGCCGCGGCTTCATGCCGCCATTGCCGCCTACATAGAGATTCCAGCCATTCTCTGTTGCGATGATGCCAAAGTCTTTGGACTGCGCTTCGGCGCATTCGCGAGTGCAGCCCGATACTGCGGATTTTATTTTGTGGGGCGAACGCAGGCCCTTGTAACGATTCTCTACATAGATCGCCATGCTGACACTGTCCTGAACGCCATAGCGACACCAACTGCTACCAACACAAGATTTAACGGTTCTAAGTGCCTTACCATAGGCATGTCCTGTTTCGAAGCCGGCATCCACTAATACTTTCCAAATATGTGGAAGTTCATTGATTCGGGCACCAAATAAATCGATTCGTTGACCGCCAGTGATTTTCGTATAAAGCTTATATTTTTTAGCAACGTCTGCGATCACCCCTAGTTTTTCTGGAGAAATCTCACCGCCGGCTATGCGAGGGACTACCGAGTAAGTCCCATCTTTCTGCATGTTAGCCAAGAAATTATCGTTAGTATCTTGAAGCCCCACCAGGTCTGAATCTAGCACATAGCCATTCCATAGCGACGCCAGTATTGACGCTACCGTTGGCTTACAAATATCGCAACCTCTTCCATTTCCATGTCCGCCTATAAGCACAGAAAACGAAGTTATAGATTCAACCTTACAAATATGGAAAAGTTCTTCTCGCGAAAATTTGAAGTGTTCGCAAAGATGATTATTAACCTCAACGCCGCGTTCCGACAGCTCACTATCGACCACGGTCTTTAAGAGAGCGGCACAACCGCCGCAGCCGGTGCTGGCGGCCGTCGCGATTTTAATTGCGGATAAGGACATGGCACCTGCATCCATTGCTTCTATGATCGAAGCTTTAGCCACGTTGTGACAAGAGCAAATGATCGCACTTGAAGGAAGCGCAGACGCGCTCAAAGTTGGGGCGCCAAAGATGGAAGGCAATATAAGTGTTTCTGGATTTTCTGGTAGTTCAATTCCATTTAGGTAGTACTGCAATAAAGTGTCGTAGTCACTGCAGTCACCAACCAACACAGCACCCAAGAGCTGCTTACCATCAAACGATACTATTATGCGTTTGTAGGTTTGGCTTTTCTCATTCGCGTATTCAAAGTTAACCGCGCCGCTTGTCACTCCCTGAACATCACCAATGGAGCCAACATCAACGCCTAACAATTTCAATTTGGTGCTCATGTCTGCACCTTGAAAAGCAATTTTGTTCTCGCCAAATTGACTAGCCGCCGCCTCGGCCATACGATAACCCGGCGCCACCAGTCCGAATATCTTGTTCCCAAACAATGCACACTCACCTATTGCATAAATATCGGAGTTGCTAGTGCGGCAGTGATAGTCGATGACAATTCCACCTTTCGCCCCAGTCTCTATTCCGGCGTCTTTCGCTAAATTGTCATAGGGTCTAATTCCAGCAGAGAACACAATTAGATCAACATCTAAATACGTATCGTCTGTGAACAGCATCTTTAACCTGCTTTGATCGCCAGCAATAATTTCCCGCGTCGCCTTGCTGGTATGAACTTGCACTTCCAACTCTTCGATCATAGCTCTAAGTAGCTTACTGCCTCGTTGATCGAGTTGTTGATTCATCAAACCTGGAGCGAATTCAACTACGTGCGTCTTCAGCCCTAGGCTTTTTAGCGCATTTGCACATTCAAGTCCTAGCAGTCCTCCACCGACGACAGCCGCTGAGACGGCATTCTTAGATGCCGCCTTAATAGCACCGAGGTCATCGATGGTTCTATAGGCTAAACAACCGGGAAGGTCAGCGCCTTTGATTGGCGGAATAAAAGCATAAGAACCGGTCGCTAGAACCAACTTGTCGTAACCAAACTTTCTCCCCGTATTCGTAACCACTTGTTTGTTGTCCTGATCTATCAATTCGACCGGGTCGCCAAAATGCGCCTCCACATTTAATTGCTTATAATGCTCTCTTGTCGTTAGCGCCAGATCTTCTGGACTGCGTCCTGAAAACACTTCAGAAAGGTGAACACGGTCGTAGGCTGGACGCGGTTCTGCGCCAATCACTGTGACGCTATGCTGAGGTGATTGTTCAAGAAGTCTTTCCACATAATAGTGTCCAACCATGCCGTTACCGACCACAACAATTTTTTTACCTGTACTAATCTTCATTTCCTTTAGTGTCCTGAGATTAACTGTAAATTACCGCTCAACTGCCTGTTGTCACCAAACATCATCCACGGTCTAATTTCTGACAAAGAATTTGACTCATCCATCAACTTTTCATACCACGATGAATGGTCGCTAGCACCGATCATGATGAAACCTACAAGTTTGGAGTCATTGAAAACGAGCCTTCGGTAAACGCCGCTTTGCCTGTCGTAAATTGATTGACTCTGACAGGATTCTGCAAAAGGCAGTTCTCCGGCAGAAACCACCGTGACTCCAGAAACCTTTAACCGCGTTAGGCTGTCTGTATGGGCATAAGAGCTGTGGACATTTCCGGCGAGAACGTTTGCCAGCACCTTCGCTTGCTGATAAATAGGCGCTACTAATCCAAATAGCTGTGTCTCTAATTCGCAGCATTCTCCCAGCGCATAAATGTTAGGTGATTTGGTTTTAAGCTGAGCATCTACCAAAATCCCTTGGTTGCAGGGGACTCCGAACTCTTTGGCAAGTCCACTGTTAGGAACTATGCCGGCTGTCACCAGCACCATATCGGCGTCAAGAGTTGCACCTGAATCCAACTCAATTGCGACTACAGCATTGCCTTCTAAACAGAATTTTTTAGCAGTAGCATTCGATTGAAATTCAATACCTTGTTTTTCTAGAAGGTTTTGCAACAAGTCAGCCGCCGTTGAATCGAGTTGCCGCTGCATGATCCACTCCCCACGATTAACAACCGTGACCCCTACCTTAAGCTTCGTTAAGCCACTCGCAGCTTCTAGCCCAAGCAAGCCACCGCCAATAACAACGGCATTGTTGCTGTCGCGGGCCAGTTGCTGTATTTTTTTAAGATCTTGTTGAGTGCGAAATGACAAAACATTCTCTGCGTCCACCCCTTCAATATTTGGATAGAACGGAGATGACCCCGTCGCGAAAATCAAAATGTCGTAGTCACGCGTTCGCTGCCTATCGGTCGTTAAGTTCTGATTCTCAATATCTAGAGCAACCACTTTTTCGGCTAGGCTAAGCGTGATGTCATTCTCGGCATACCAAGAATCAGCAATTAGATTAAGTTCATCGTTGGACTTTTCTTCTGCCAGGAGCGAGGACAACAGAATACGGTTATAGCTTGGGGAGCTCTCTTCTCCTATGACCTCGATGTCAAAATTATGCTCGTGCTCTGCCAATTCTTTTAGCAGTCGCGCCGTTGCCATACCGGCTCCTATGATGACTAAGCTAGACACTATCTATGCAACCCTGTTTTGACTAGCCGCGTTAACATCAGCAGATTGCGACTGCGACTGCGACTGCGATGCCGGCACGATGGATGGAAATTTTTGTTTATCGTAGAGAAACGTTAATACCTTTTGACGCAGTTGATTGAATTCGGGATTCTCAGCTAGCGCTAATCGATGTCTTGGCCGTTCAAGGCCCACCTCAACTATTTCTCCTATTGTTGCCGACGGTCCATTAGTCATCATCACAACTCGATCAGATAAAAGTACTGCTTCATCTACATCATGGGTGATCATAATTACGCAGCAGCCCAAATCATTGTGGATTTCCATAAGAGAGTCCTGAAGATGCGCTCGCGTGAGGGCATCAAGCGCGCCAAAGGGTTCGTCCATCAGCAGAACTTCCGGTTGCATTGCCAAACATCGTGCGATGCCCACCCGCTGCTTCATTCCTCCAGAAATTTCATTGGGCATTTTGGATAGCGCGTGTTCCATGTGCACCAATCTAAGATTGTGAACAATCCATTCTTTCATCTCCTTCTTAGACTTGCGATTTCGAAAAACCTGTTTAACCGCAAGTTCCACATTCTCATAGACATTCATCCATGGCATCAGCGCATGATTTTGAAATACCACTGCGCGGTCGGGGCCTGGCTCATTGACTTCTTTCCCGCTGAGAATAACACCGCCTTCGGTTGAGCTTAGAAGTCCCGCAACAATATTGAGCACCGTTGACTTGCCACATCCAGAATGGCCTATTAACGTAATGAACTCGCCTTTGTTAATTTTAATCGAAACATCTTCAAGCGCTCTAAACACACCACTTTCGGTACTAAATTCGATTCCGACTTTGCTTAGTTCCAAAAAACTCACTGTCAATTTCTCCTCATCTCAACACTGTTTGTTTGTCCCAGCTAATTCTGCGTTGGATTAGCAACATCACCTTATCTAGGCAAAACCCAATAAAACCAATAACGACGACCGCAACCATGATTCGACCTAAGGAATCCGAGCTTCCATTTTGAAATTCGTCCCATATAAATTTGCCTAAGCCTGGATTCTGAGCCAACATCTCTGCGGCAATTAACACCATCCATCCGGTTGCCAAAGAGAGTCTTAGTCCTGTGAAAATTAGAGGTACAGCTGAAGGCAGAACTATTTTTTGAATATGCTTAAAAGAAGAAAGTCTGATGACGCGCCCGACGCTTATTAAGTCCCTATCTATAGTCGCGACACCGAGGGTGGTATTAACAACCGTCGGCCATAGGCAGCACAGTGCTACCGTGAAGGCCGAGTTCAGAAATGACTTATCAAACATCGGATCTTCCGAAACATACAATGCGCTAACTACCATGGTGACTAAAGGTAGCCAAGCTAAGGGGGAAACAGGCTTAAATATCTGAATTATCGGATTGATTGCGCTATAGAGTGTGCTGCTGAGGCCGCAGGCAATGCCTAAAGGAACAGCGATTATCGACGCGATAAAAAAACCAAATGCAACCGTGTACAGGCTTGTCAAAATCTGTCGAGGGAATGTCGGTTGGCCAGTATATGCTCTTACTCTCACGACGAATGAAGGGTCCTCATTCAACCTATTAGCATTTCGCTCATCTTGACGCGCGTAAAATGCCACTTCTCTTGCTTGCTCACGATTGTAGTCGTCTATCAAATTACCCGCCTGTTCCCATACCTGAACAGGCCCAGGAAACTGACCCAAGGAAGTCTCTATACGATTAGCCGCGAACTGCCAAAATATAAGAAAAAGCAGAATCCCCATGCCTGACAATAAGGCCGGTCGCATCATGCGAATCACAGCTGCGCCGAGTTTGTTTGAGTCGGTCCCACTTTTAAGAAAGTCAGCTTTCACTACCGTTGTTTCCCCCATAACTTATACCAAGGCTTGCTCCAATATTTAGCTTTAAAGAACTTCATTCTTTAGGCCAATCGTGAGTGATTCGATATAAGCGTTGGGACGACTTCCATCAAAAACTTTACCGTCTAAAAAATCGTGCTGAGGGGGTTTGAAGCCTGTCTCCACCGCAAACTCAGGGAAGTCTTTACCGGACATATAACCTTCGCCAATCAACTCCTGAGCTGCTATTTGATAGATATCCGGCCGGTAAACGCTTTTTGCGGTCTCGACATACCATTCATCAGTCTTAGGTTCGGAGATTTGCCCCCAGCGTCGCATCTGGCTCAAGTACCAGATTGCATCTGAGTAGTAGGGGTAGGTCGCGAAGTAACGGAAGAATACATTGAAATCTGGCACCTCACGTTTGTCGCCTTTTTCATATTCAAATGTACCGGTCATTGAATTCGCTATGACCTCATAATCGGCTCCAACGTATTCACTACGAGCCAAAATTTCTACTGCCTCTTCACGATTTGCATTATCATTTTCATCCAACCACATTGCAGCCCTAAGCAAAGCCTTAACAATTCTTACGGTTGTGTTCGGGTACTTTTCCGCAAATTCATTGGTGATTCCGAAAACCTTTTCTGGGTTATTTTTCCAAATCTCATAATCTGTTATAACCGGCACACCAATACCCTTGAAAACAGCCTGTTGATTCCAAGGTTCACCTACACAGTAACCAAAAATTGTTCCAGCTTCCAGCGTAGCTGGCATTTGCGGCGGAGGGGTAACTGACAACAATACTTCCGCATTAAGCGTACCCGATGTGTCTCCACGATGAGGCGCGTAGTACCCAGGATGAATTCCACCTGCGGCTAACCAATAGCGCAGCTCATAATTATGTGTAGATACCGGGAATACCATTCCCATGTTAAAAGGCTCGCCCCTGTCGCGATAGCTTTCTACCACAGGTTTTAGATAATCTGCTTTTATTGGATGAACTGGAAGTCCACCCTCGCGAGGAATGTATTCGGACATCTGATCCCAGATATCATTGGATACTGTTATGGCATTGCCATTGAGATCCATACTAAACGGAGTAATTATGTGAGCTTGAGTACCGTAGCCAATAGTCGCAGCAAGCGGCTGTCCGGCGAGCATGTGGGCTCCATCTAACTGACCATCGATAACTCCGTCGAGCAGTACTTTCCAATTTGCTTGAGCTTCGATGGAGACATACAAATCCTCATCCTCGAAGTAGCCCAGCTCGTAAGCTACTGCCAGAGGGGCCATGTCTGTTAATTTAATGAACCCAAAGGTAAGTTCATCTTTCTCAGGTGGACCAACGTCAGCATGAGCCGTCAAGGAGAGCTGCGACATGGTGAATAGCGCGAGTGCGATCATCGCTGCTGTGCGATCAAATTTTGCAATTGATACGAACTTTTTTACTAGTTGCATTGTTTCACCTGTAAATATTTCCCATAAAAAAAGCCCACGCAGCGGGTTGCTGCGTGGGCTTCATTACCCAGTTACACAGGACGTGATCCTGTGTAATTTAAATGTCTTCTTAACACCTGACTTGCATATCATGTGCCAACATTCCAAAACGCTATTTAGCTAGGCATTTCGTAGATATAAGCAAAATTAGCGCTCGTTAATGAGCCAAGTCAAAATAAAGCGCCCCAATAAGACGCGTAAATATTCTATTCTTTTAAGATCATCTCTATCACTTGATTGGAACTTTACTACTCGCCCTCTTGAAAAAGCATCTTGTCCGGCCCCATCACAACTCCCTCTTCCAATTCCCAATTACTACCGTGAAGACCCTCTGTTTTAAAATCTTTAGATGGACAGGATTTCTCTAAATATCTGGCGGCCTCTCTATATAGATCTGGCCGGTAGGATTGCTGAACGAGACTACTTGCTTCCTCCTTTGTAATTGGTTTGCTCAATGCTCGAGAACTCTCTTTTAGCATCAGCTGCGCGTGAGACCGCCAGGGAAAACCCGCTTGATAAGACCCAAACACATGAAAGTCCGCGACTTGGACCGGCTCTTGATTCTTACTAAAACAAAAATTGCCCGTTAACGAAGGCAATATCGTCCTGACAGGAAGATCAAGATATTCCTTTTCGCTGAGGGTCTGCGCAACGAGCATTCGATATTCGAGCTTGGTTAGTTGCTCGCAGGCTTTCATCAAGGCGACTCTCAACCTCAAATGAGACCCAGAACATAGACGGTGCCAGTCTTCCGTAACACCAAGTACTTTTTCCGGCGCATTATTCCAGATCTGATAGCCGCTGCTTATAACCGAGCCAATTCCTTGTTGCACAGCAAGGGTATTCCACGGTTCGCCCACACAGTAGCCATCGATAATTCCCCTGGCTAAGCTGTCGCACATCTGTTCCGGTGGCAGCACTATAATTTTTACATCGCGATCTGGGTCGACATTGCCCGCCTTGAGCCAAATTCTCAGTAACTGTGTGTGCATGGAAAAAAGATGCACAGTGGCAAACGTTAGCGCCGGCTTGTTCCCGGCCTTATCAATTAAGTGGTGAAGAGACTTACTACTGGCCAGCGGATCGGGCATTCCATTGGCAGCGATTGAATGAATCTTACTGTAAAGCTCGTTGGACAAAGTAATCGCATTGCCATTTAAGCTGAGGGAAAGACCGGTGAGGATATTGGCGCGAATGCCTGCGGCTCCATAGCTGGTCATCATTGGCAACGGGGCCAGAAGCTGCGCGGCATCAAGGTCACCCACGACTAGCCTGTCACGAAGGTTCGCCCACGACACCTCTCGAATCAAGCTTATATCGAGTCCTAATTCATCATAATATCCCAGCTTCTTGGCCAGAATAAGCGGAGCGGCATCGGTAAGACGCATATAGCCAAGTTTCAACTGTACTTTTTCTGCAGGAGGTAAGGCATGTTCTGTTGTCATTCAGGAGTATCCGTTTCCACCAAGCTTAAAGTTGCCACAACTGTCTTTGCCACTTCAACCAAATTAAGGTTGTTATTCATGGCCAATCGTTTCAGCATCAGATGGGCTTCGTTTTCATCTAACTGCTTTTTTTGCATCAACATAACTTTTGCTTGGCTCAGGGTTTTTTCATCTTGTAGCTGAGATTTTGCCAATTTCAGTTCTTCACGAAGGGTTTGAAAGGAATTGAACTGCGCGAGCGCAACGTCGATTATTGGCTTAACCTTGGCTGCCTCCAAACCTTCCGTTAAATACGTATTAACACCTGCTTGAAAAGCTTGCCTTATATATTCAGGGTCATCTGCCTGAGAGAACATAACCATCGCGGTCGGGTTGTGATGGTTAACCAGAGTGAGGCTCTCAAGGATATCCCGCCCTGGAAATTTCAAATCTATAAGAACCACGTCCGGACGATTTTGCTCTATCTGGAAAAGTAGAGCCGAGGTTGAAGCGACTATTGACAGTACTTCAAATCCCAGCGTACTTAACTTTTCCTCCAAAGAGGATGCTCGGTCGGCGTCGTCATCTACAAGCATGATGCGCAGTGGTTTATCTGAGTGCATTGCGGCCTATTATGATTTACGTGAATTCAAAACAACCAGTTCACTAGTCTTACAATCAACTTACCCTGCAATCAGAATGCCATGCTTAGGCTAAACCAGAATTTATCTGTATCTATCTTGAATCCGTCGCTATCGTAGGTGGCATATTTCAATTGCGCAGTCACAATTGGACCCAAGGGATAGGTAGCAACAATATCCCACTCACTGCCATAGTCTCCTGCGCCTTCGTTAGCGGTAAAGGTGTGATAGGTTGCAGAAAGGCTCGCCAATCCCAATTTTCCTGATACGGTTAAAAAAGAATCCTCTATACCCGTTACCGGTGTTCCCAAAAAAAGGTCTGTCCAACCCTGCCATTTGTGCAATGTTGCCAGCGGTGTCTGGAATGCTGCGACACCGTCATCGCTGCCTAGTAACTCGTAGCCTAATAGAACTTTTGCTGGACCAAAATTATAGGAAACGTCGGCTGAAATGTAATTAGCATCATAAGAAAGAGTATTACTGCCATAATCAGACTGCTGGGCAAAACTGGCATTTACAGCGAAGCCTGAAAAGGAATTTGCGTAGCTCACCCCATAAGTCAGACTAGAAAGAGCAGCGGCGTTGTCAAAGTCCAGCGCATAGAATAGACTACTAAAAGTACCCCTATCCGTTTTATAGCTGGAGTATGCTATATGGGATTTACTGTCGAGGTTTGTTTCCTGAACACTCGATTTGGAAGTCCCAAAAATTCGATTTACATTCCAGACATAGCTGTAGTCGAGATTAAACTTAGCGCCAGCTTTACTGTAGCTAATCGCGTCTAGGGTTTGTTCATTCTGCCGCCAAGCGACGCTGCCGATAAATCGTTGGGCTGCATGATTTATTCGCTGAGTGCCTACTTTGTAAGTCTGACTTTCATCAGGACTGTAGCTGATAAATGCTTGATTTATCTCTGCACCTACTGGATCGGCAATGACCGAGTAATTGCCACGATAGCGACCTGTTATAAGTGAATCGTAGTGATCTCCGGCAATACTGCTAACGCTGTCAAACTCTAGCAAACCACTAAAGCCGTTAACTACGCCTGACTTAAGTGTAAGTCGAGTTTTTAAAGTCGACGCTGATGCATCGCCCAACGCATTGTCCTGCTCAACCATCTCTGAGCGTGCCCTGAGCGAGAAACCCACTGACCCGGTGGATATAGCACTTTCAATTTGATCAAGAAGAGACTGTCCATAAGCTACTTGATTGAAAGACATTAAAATTGATGTAAGCACAGCAGGCTTCAGAAGGCTTTTATTCATATTTTTCTCCAAAAAAAAACCTGCACTCCCATAAGAGAGTGCAGGCTTCATTGCCATTAAATTAATTACTTTAAGTTGTTACGTGATCGCCGAAAAATTTCTAAACCAGATATCCAATGCAGAGATACTGATTTAGTAGGTTTACTATTTAATTATTTAATATACATTCAATAACCATGCCAGCAAAGAATATTTTAGAAAACTATAGGGAATTAACCGCTGCTCCAGCGGCTTAATGAAAAATAGCAGCTGGTGGGATCTCGATCTTAGCGTATCGCTACCGCACTCTAAGTTGGCAAAAGGCGTTTCACTGCACTTTATCTGCGCACAAACTACCGAAACAGCTTCTCATTTTTAATCCGGTAAACAGCGCTGTCATTTATTCAACAAGTGTACTAAAAATTAGATAGAATGCCGCCATGTCAACCAAACCTACAATATCTTCGCCCTTAAATTCAAAAGTCATCGCCATACCTGAGAGTCGGCAACTCGATGTCTTAGCCGACTTATTTGAACGTCGTCAAGCTAACGTCATTAGAGTGCCGCTTGTCTCAATTCTTGATGCGCCCGATCAAACTCCTATTACTGCCTGGCTAAAAAAGTTCATCGCTGACCCGCCTGACACTCTAGTTATATTGACCGGCGAGGGGTTACGTCGCCTATTGTCGGCCGCTATCCGAGAGGAACTCGAGCAACCATTTGTGGATGCTCTGGCGGCTGTTCGAAAAATTTGTCGCGGACCAAAGCCTGGCCGTGTATTAAAAGAGCTAGGTCTTAAAACTGACATTTTAGCCATCGAGCCAACAACAGCAGGCATAATTTCGACGCTTAAAACTTTGCAGCTGACACATTCTAAAGTCTCGGTGCAGCTATACGGAGAAGACCCTAACCTTGTCCTTATGCAGTACCTCTCTTGCTGCGAGCTTGAGAGATGCGATGCGGTTGCTCCCTATATCTACGCATCAAACAGTGATGTTGATAAAGTACATGCCCTTATTATTCAAATGTATCAAGGAGAAATAGATCTCATTGCGTTTACCAGTAAATCGCAGATCAACCGATTATTTTCAGTGGCAACGAAATCAAACTTAGAAACTGAACTGAAAGTGGGCCTAAGTAAGACCAAGATTGGCGCTATTGGACCGGTGGTTCGGGACGAACTCATTCTGCATGGATGTGACGTTCATATTATGCCGAGTTCAAACTATCATATGAAGCCAATGCTACGGGCCGTTGAAACCATGTACGCATCTGAACTAGTCGGCAATAAGCAATGAGGTCATTGAGCAAGCGATAAATTTTAAGACTTTTTAAAAACCAAACAAGCTATCGTAAACTAGCAAAATGTGGGACTAGCCACATCGACATCTCAGATTTAGTGAGAGAACGTTGGCTCACGCTGAATAAAATCAACGGATAATATTTTTTCTGACAAAGCCGTGAAGTTTTCTCGGCCCTCAATTCTTTACTGGCTCAACACATGATCGGCAAGTCTGAAATTGGCGGTGTAATTCTGGCAGGTGGCAAAGCCTCACGCATGGGCTTTTGTGACAAGGCTTTAGTACCGCTGCACACAAAGCCAATAATAGAATACGTAATAAGCAAAGCCAGCCCACAGGTCAAACAGCTGATATTGAGCGTCAATCACAATGCCGAGCGCTATCTATCCTATAAATTACCAATCGTAAGCGATCAAGATCAAAGCTATTCGGGGCCACTGCTCGGCATCTTGAGCGCAATGCGTTGGTATCAAAATGAGCAGGCTAAATCAGGAATTAGCCATCTCGCGTGTTTTCCCGCTGACGTCCCTGAATTTCCAAAAGATGTAGTGAGCCAACTGGCTTGTGAATTGAACAAATCATCTGCCCTTATTACCTATATCTACCACAAAAATCAGATTCAACCGCTTTTCTCTCTTTGGCATCTTGATCTAGCTGAACAAATCGAAGAAGCGATTGCCGCGGGGTCTTACGGGCCAAAATTATTATTCGGCGATCTCAAGGCTGTGGCCGTACGCTGTGCCGACAGCTGTCTCGGTGCCTTCTGCAACATCAACAGTCCTGAGGACTTGGATTACGCATCTTTGCTCATTGCTAGAGAATAGCCTATGCCTTACTAGCAACCTTCAAATCTCGCTTACGATGAGGTCTAATTAGACTAACAGAATTGTTGAAAGAGAAATGACTCATACTGCGCGATATCATCCAGAGTTCATTGTGCTACAAGAATTTGTTCAGGGTTCCTTGCCCATGGGAATAAACGTGGCGATGCCCTCCCACGTGGAGGCTTGTTTCGTTTGTGATCAAAAAATTGACAAGCTGCTGAAGGAGCCCGGCGATAGCTGGCAGCAACACGAAGCTATCGAATATACCGATGACCTGACTTTTATAGCAGACA
>JBLHTH010000082.1:0-14001 GCA_047627195.1 Pseudohongiellaceae bacterium
CCGCTAAAAGGCAGAGGCCACAAATGAAAGTTGTGGTCATCGATCCGAGAAAGACAGCGACTTGTGAAATTGCTGACATCCATTTGCAATTGCTCCCCGGCAGTGATGCTTTCCTTTTTAACGGTTTAATAAATTTCCTTGAGAAAGAGAACTTTCTGAACAAGCCGTTCATCGATCAGTATTGTGACGGTTACGAAGAAGTAATGGCGGCATCTAAAAATTGTGGCCTTGCTTCAGTAGAAAATACCACGGGACTGAGTAGACAGCTGTTAATTGAGTTTTACTCGCAGTTTGCAAAGACTACAAAGGTAGTGAGCTTTTACTCGCAGGGCATCAATCAGTCGGCAACCGGAACTGACAAGTGCAACGCCATTATTAATTGCCATCTTCTGACGGGTCGAATCGGAAAACCTGGAATGGGTCCTTTCTCGATTACCGGACAGCCTAATGCGATGGGAGGAAGAGAAGTAGGGGGCTTGGCAAATCAATTAGCCGCGCACATGGACTACTCGCCCGAGACAGTAGAGAGAGTTGGGCGATTTTGGCAAGCGCCGAATATGGCGTCTGAGCCTGGCTTTAAAGCAGTCGATCTTTTTGAGGCAATCGCCGAGGGTAAGATTAAAGCGGTGTGGATAATGGCTACCAACCCAGCGGTTAGTCTGCCACAGTCTGCCCGAGTTAGAGAAGCTCTTGACGCTTGTGATTTGGTAGTTGTTTCTGATTGCGTGCGCGACACCGACACTAATAGTTACGCCGATGTTCTGCTTCCTGCCACGGGATGGAGCGAGAAGGACGGAACAGTTACTAACTCGGAGCGAAATATCTCAAGGCAGCGGGCGCTTTTTCCTCCAGCAGGAAACGCTCGCCATGACTGGCAAATTATATGTGACATTGCCAGCTTAATGGGGTTCGCAGAGGCTTTTGATTACAATAGCCCGCGGGATATATTTGTTGAGCATGCGGCCTTATCTGATTTCGAAAACAATGGAGAAAGAGCTTTTAATATTGGTAAATTACAGACTCTAAGTGACGCAGATTACAACTCGTTTCTGCCAATGCAGTGGCCGGTAACTGACTCTAACCCCAGAGGAACTACGCGTTTATTTACCGATCTTAAATTCTTTACTGTCAACGCAAAAGCCAAGTTAATACCCATTGAGGCCAAATTGCCAAAGGTAAGCAAGAGCCTAAAATTTCCTTTTATTCTTAATACAGGTCGGGTGCGAGATCAGTGGCATACGATGACCCGCACCGGTCTTTCCTCTAAGTTGTTAGCGCACTTTGATGCTCCTTTTGCTCAGCTCAATCCTCAAAGTTCCCGAGAAATAGCTGTTGAAGACGGGGACCTGATCGAAATAAGCAGTCTAAATGGAAGCATACTAGTACCCGTTTTACACGACAGCGGAATCAGGCCAGGTGAAGTCTTTGTGCCGATACATTGGAGCGATCAATTTAGCAGTAATGCTGGGGTAGGAAAAATAATAAGTGCTCGTGTGGATTCAATATCGGGCCAACCTGAGACTAAACTGGAAGCTGTTGCTTTAAAAGCTGTAGCAATGTGTTGTTGGATTAGTTTCTGTTCTATTCGAGAGATAGATGTAAAGGGTTTCGGTTATTGGCACAAAACCCCTTTAAAAAAAGGGTTTCGATATTTGATGGCGATAAAGGCATCTGAAGGTTTCGATTTAAAGTTTTGGATACAAAGCGAATTTCCTGAGAGCGATCGAATCGAGTTCATTGATGAGGATCAGAACGATTATCGGATCGCTTGTTTTGAAAAGGGAAAGCTGGCCGCAATTGCTTATAGCGCCAAGTCACATCGATCCCTTCCTGCCCCTAACTGGCTCAGTGAAATTCTGGAAAGCAAACAACATGGCAGCAGCTGGCAGCTGCTGGCGGGAAAGGCGTTAAATAAAAAAGACGTTGGGAAAATCATCTGTAGCTGTCATGAGGTTGGGGAGAATCAGATCATAGACGCGATTCTTGCTGGGTGCGTCGATCACGAAGAGCTGGGAAATATTCTCCGCTGCGGGACAAATTGTGGTTCATGTATTCCGGAACTAATGCAACTTGTGAATCAGTATCAGGGATCGGTAGAGAAAATTTGTAGTGTAAATCACAATGATTAATTTAAGTTGAATAATAAAAAGAAGAGAAGGCCACGCATAAAGACGCAGCCGAGCTCTTGGGAAGGGGGGGGCTTATTGAGGGTGGTGGGACCGGTATGGGTGTGGCCTAAGAGCGAACTAATTTCAGAGTCGACTTTGGCTTTTATAAATCTGCTAATTACCTCTACACCGATTAAAGCCTATTCCCGTTTGTCCGCACCAGCACACTTGTCGAAAACGGAAATGACTGCGATTCGACGCATCGGCATACAGGTTTCAGATGGGCTACGTGACCGACTCCTTATTTGAACTCAGTCATCCGAGAAAGGCGTTCAAATTGTAAGTTTAGAGATTGCTACAATGTGCAATATAAAGTTCGTCCCTGACTCTTGTAATCTTTAGTGGTCTGGCCTGGTAGTCGATCAGCTGGCCAAGTTAAGTGAGCTGTAAATAATGCCCTGGGTGATGCTAAATCCGACTGTCACTATCTCTACGCTGAACTTTTTTGATAAACAGGCCTATATTAGTCTATTCTCTGGTGCTCTTACTTTTTATATCGACTCCCTCGCGGGTAGGAATAACAATAATGAAATCGATTCTGCATTTGGCTCTAGTTGCTCTCACATTTTGCCTTGGTTCCCTTTCGTTAGCCGACCGGCAGGAAAGCGATGACGAGCAACATATCGATGATCCACGAGTTCAGCATCGAAGCTATGTGTTTCCGGGCACCGGGGAGTCCATCCCCTATGCCGTTTTTGTACCCTCTAACTTTGATCAGAGCCAGCCTTCCCCGCTGATTGTTTCTCTTCACGGTCTAGGGCGCAGCCATGATTGGCTTATGGGATATCACGGGCTTCTAGATCAGGCGCAGGCGAATGGCTATATCGTAGTTACCCCTTTGGGTTACATACGCCGCGGCTGGTATGGTTCAAGAGCTGTAGATAATATGCAGGACGGTCAGAGAAGCGAGGAGGATGTTATGAATGTACTGCAGCTGATGCGCGACGAGTTCAATGTCGACTCTAATCGCATCTATCTTTGGGGGCACTCTATGGGTGGTGCCGGCACTTATCACATTGCTGCTAAATACCCGGAACTTTTTGCAGGCTTGGGTGTAGCCGCACCTGCACCAGAAGCCCAAGCCCCGATGAACGGAATTTTGGAGAGCATCAAACATCTACCCATCTTGGTACTTCAAGGAGATGAAGATACTGCTGTGCCTGTAGAGCGAACGCGGGCCTGGGTGGCTAGGATGGCAGAGATAGGAATGCAGCATGTTTATGTAGAAATACCAGGCGGAGATCATTCGCTTCTTATCTCGCAGGATAAGGACAACATGCAGAAATTTTTCGACTTCTTCAATATTGTTCGCAAACAGTATTGATAAGGAGTTAACCCCGAATTGAAGGGTAGTTGTGTTGCAGCAGTAGTTTATTCACTTCTGTTAGTTACTTTGCCGAGCGGGTTAGCGCAAGTTGAAAGCTCCTGTCGCAGGTATTTGAATCGAATCGGTTGTTTTACCTTCACCCCTACCGCGGTTGTAGAAAACGCCTCTTCATCTAATCTGAGCCTAACAGGTATTTGTGTCTTAGGAAAAACCTTGAATAAGCCGTAAAACCGAGCTTTCATATTGGCTGCGGCAGCTTTCTGTCACTTTTCCTCACGAGTAACCTTAAAATATAGTCATCTCTTTTCCAACAAATGAGCGATACAATGTGCGTTCTTTTTCAAGCTTAATTACAGAAGACGTTAATGGCCATGTTTGAACTCATTACGAACGCCCGCATATACTCCCCCGCCTCGCTTGGCATTGGTTGTGTATTAACTTGTGCTGGAAAGATTGTTTACATTGGCCAGTCAAAGCCGGAGTTAGGTAGTGGACTCGAGGTTCAGGTAACTGACGTTGAGGGTAGAATGCTGCTGCCAGGCTTAGTCGATGGGCATGCGCATATTACAGGTGGAGGTGGTGAAACCGGCTATAGCAGTAAGGTACCGCCCGTTCCATTAAGTGAATTTACAGGGGCTGGAGTCACATCGGTTATTGGTTTAACAGGCACAGATGATGTGACCCGATCGACTTCAGCGCTCATTGCAGCGACGATGGCCCTGCGAGAAGAGGGGATGAATGCGTGGTGCTATACCGGCGGATATCACTATCCATTAAATCTGTTGACGGATTCGGCATTAAACGATCTCGTGCACATTGAATGCGTCATCGGGATAGGTGAGCTTGCGATTAGCGATCATCGCTCCAGTCATATGACGCTAGATGAGCTAGTCCGAGTTGCCAGCGAAGCTCACGTTGGTGGTTTGATGACGGGTAAGGCAGGCTTGTTACACTTGCACTTAGGAGACGGCCGTAGGGGTTTGCAACTTGTTCGAGAAGCTATAGCAGAGGCAGAAGTGCCTGCGCGCATTTACCAGCCAACCCATGTAAATCGATTAAAGGGGTTGTTCGATGAGGCCTGTGAGCTCGTCACAGAAGGCTGCCATATTGATTTGACTGCCTTCCCTGTAGTTGAAGAAACCAATGGTGAAAAACCCAGTGTTGACGAGTCTAGCGGTGTTACGTCTGTCGACAATGGTTATGGCATTGTTGAAGCTGTTACCCGTTATATCGATAAAAACCTGCCGATTGAAAAATTGACAGTAAGCTCGGACGGTGGAGGTTGCTTGCCTGAGTTTGATAAGCAGGGTGTTTTGCTAAAGCTCGATTTTGCGCGTTGCCAAAGCCTGCCCACAGCACTCGGAGAATTGTTAGCCGCCGGTGTTGATACAGAGCAAGCGATATCGTTTTTTACCAAAAATGCAGCGCAACTTTACCGTCTGCAAGGGAAGGGCATAATTGCCGTTGGTGCTGATGCAGACCTTGTGACAATGGATGAGCAGTTTCAAATTTCTGATGTCATGTGCCGGGGCGTTTGGCATAAAAAGTCTGGCAGGCAGTTAAAAAAGGGACTGTTTGAATAAGCTTTTCATCTGCTAAAAACATCGCTAGTTCAGCATCATTCATTCATAAAGAACATAAGGAAAAAAAATGCCTTCGCCAGGAACAAAAGGTGTGGAACGCGGCTACGTGATCCCCATCGGGGGTGCGGAAGACAAATTAAAAGACCAGTCGATACTCAGTCGATTTGTGGGTCTTTGCGGGGGCGAGAAGGCGAGAATCACGGTGATACCGACTGCATCCGCATTGGAAGATACCGGTGACAACTATATCCGCATATTTAACGATCTTGGCGTGAAAGAGGTGATCTCACTGCCGATTGTGGAAAGGGAGGATGCTCAATCTGAACAACACCTCGCGGAACTTGAACAATCTACAGGTATATTTATCACCGGAGGAAACCAGCTTAGACTTTCCACCATTCTCGGTGGCACGCCCATATCAAAAGCAATACGAAGATTGAACGCCCACGGAATCCACGTTGCTGGGACATCTGCTGGTGCAGCCATTATGCCTGAACATATGATCTCTGGTGGCGAATCAGGTGGAACCCCCAAGCAGGGAGCTGTTAGTTTAAGTCCAGGTCTTGGCCTGACCAACAAGCTAGTGATAGATCAGCACTTTCGTCAGAGAGACAGGTTGGGGCGTTTGATGTCGGCTATTGCCTACAACCCGTTTCTGATCGGGCTTGGAATCGACGAAGATACTGCTGTCTTTATTAACCCCAAGGGTGTGTTGGAGGTTGAGGGCAAAGGTGCCGTAACAATTATTGACCCGAGTGAATTGAAATATTCAAGCATGCACAATGCCAGAGAAGGCGATACGATCAGCCTTATTGGTATGCGAGTACATGTCCTTGCCAAGGGCTGTGGTTACTCGCTTGAGACAGGTGAGGCCCACTTTCCTAAATAAGGAAGCCTAAAAAGGGCCCTAAATAACGAGCCTTAAACAATAAGCCAGACCATGGTTTAACTCACAAAATTGACTTTGTGTTCACGCCAGGAGGCCAAGTAATGAAAACAATATCCACGAATGTGTATGTAGGCCCAAATATTTACGCCAGCTTTCCGGTTATTCGCCACGTTGTTGATCTGGGCATTCTCGAAGATTGGCCATCTGCAAAATTGGGGAAATCCTTTACCGACGGCCTTGTTAAAGCATTACCTGGGCTAGCTGAACACGGTTGTTCCTATCGCGAGCCCGGTGGCTTTGTGCGTCGACTGATTGAAGATGAAGGGACTTGGCTGGGGCATATCTGGGAGCATTTGACCCTCGAGCTGCAAAGTGTAGCTGGTTCTGAGGTTTCGTTTGGCAGAACTCGGTCAACCGGCGAGCCCGGTTGTTACAATATGGTATTTGAATACAAGCAGCGCGATGTGGGTTTAGAGGCTGCGCGCATTGCCCGGCAGTTGCTCTTGAGTTTGCTGCCCAATGACCTTAAGACTACAGCCTCAGTTGCAGAGGTTATCGACGCAGACTTTAGCGCCAGCGATGACATAGAGAGCTTCGTTAGATTTGCACAGCGCAAAGAGTTTGGCCCTAGCACGGCTTCTCTCATTGCGGCGGCGCAGGAAAGGGGGATTCCATGGTTACGACTCAATGATTATTCATTGGTGCAATTTGGCCATGGTAAATACCAGCAACGCATACAGGCGACCATTACCAGTGAAACAAGACATATCGCCGTTGAAATCGCCTGTGATAAAGAAGACACCCATAAGCTCTTAAAGGACCTCGGTCTGCCTGTACCGCAGCAGTATGTGGTTTACAGTGAGCGTGAAGCACTAAGGGCAGCAAAGCGAATTGGTTTCCCCGTTGTGATCAAGCCTCTCAATGCTAATCATGGCCGAGGGGTTTCCATTAATCTTGAAACCGAGGCACAGATTAGCGTTGCCTTGGAAGATGCGAAGAAACATGGCACTGGTCGAGCCGTCCTTGTTGAAAGCTACGTTGTTGGATTTGATCACCGCATGTTGGTCGTCAACGGTGAATTAGTGGCTGTGGCAAAACGAGTTCCTGGACATGTGGTTGGTGATGGCCAGAAAACAGTAGAAGCTTTGGTAGAGGCGGTCAATGAAGACCCCCGTCGCGGTATCGGACATGAGAAAGTTTTGACCCGGCTTGAATTTGATCACCAAGCGACAAGGTTGCTTGAAGAAGCCGGTTACAGTGCGCAAACCATATTGAAAAGCGGTGAGATATTTTATCTTCGTTCCACCGCCAACCTATCCACCGGTGGCACTGCCGTAGATGTAACTGACATTGTTCACCCTGACAACCGACAGATGGCAGTTAGAGCGGTAAAAGCTATTGGCCTTGATATTGGGGGTGTTGATTTTCTTAGTGCTGACATCTCTAACTCCTATAAGGACATTGGTGGGGCGATTGTTGAAGTCAATGCTGCCCCCGGTTTTAGAATGCACGTCGCGCCAAGTGAAGGGCAGCCCAGGGATGTGGCAGGCAAAGTCATGGACATGTTGTTTGATGCCAGTGCGCCAACCCGTATCCCGATCGCTGCGATTACAGGTACTAATGGTAAAACGACGACTTGTCGTATGCTTGCACACATAATGAAAGCAGCAGGGCACGTTGTTGGCATGACCTCTACAGATGGGGTTTATATCGATGGCCATCTAACAGTGAAGGGTGACATGACCGGTCCAACCTCAGCGCAAATTGTCCTGCGTGATCCGGATGTGGATATGGCTGTGATGGAGACAGCCCGCGGCGGTATTGTCAGAAGTGGTTTGGGGTATTCTGCAAGCTCGGTGGCCGCATGTCTCAATGTGACTTCTGATCATCTTGGCCTGCGCGGCGTCGACACTCTGGAACAGTTAGCGCAGGTGAAGCGAGTAGTTGTTGAGTCTGCAACTGATACGGTTGTGTTGAATGCGGACGATTTGCTCTGTCTCGAAATGGCCGACTACACTCATGCAGATAAGCTTTGCTATGTGACTCTTGATCCGACTCATGCGCTGGTAAAAGAACATATTCGTGCAGATGGTATGGCTCTTGTTCTTGAGCAAGGCATCAACGGTGAAATGATTACAATCTATGATAAAGGTGCGCATATTCCTTTGTTATGGACTCATCTTATCCCTGCCACAATTGAAGGTAAGGCCGTCCACAATGTTCAAAATGCAATGTTCGCAGCTGCCATGGCTTATGCCATGGGTAAATCCCTAGAAAATATTCGACATGGGCTGCTAACTTTTAATACGACTTTCTTTCAGGCGCCTGGTCGGATGAATGTATTCGATGAGCACCCATTCAAAGTGATTCTTGACTATGCCCACAACCCGGCAGCGATCAGTGCGATGTGTCAATTGAGCGATCGACTGGACGTGTCCGGAAGGCGAGTCTGCGTTATCTCTTCACCAGGTGATCGACGCGACGAGGACGTTAGTGCTCTAGCTAGCACTGCAGCGGGACACTTTGACCACTATATTTGTAAGGCGGATGACAACCGTCGAGGCCGAGGAGATGTTGAAATTCCAGAGATGATTAAAAATCAGCTCATTGCGGAGGGTGTTGATAAGAGTGCGGTTGAAGTGATTGCTGATGAGAAAGCATCAGTTGCGCACGCCTTAGAATTTTGCGACGCGGGAGATTTGCTAGTGGTTTTTGGAGATGATATTACCCGCTGTTGGAAGCAAATCATTCATTTTAAGACAGATGGTTCGGGTCGTGAAGTTGAAAACCAAAAAGACGAGAGTAATAAAGACTCGGAAGTAGTCGAGCATTTTGAATTGGCCGATGGTCAATCCCTGATTCGAGATGAGCGCGGTGTTAGGATTGCAAAATTAGATGAAGGTGATGACTAGGCCAGCTAGGCTGACTAGGGTGAATTACTGGAGATCCGATGATAGATTTTGATAGTAGAAGACTAACCGGGGCAAATTTTTTCTGCGATGGACCTGCTGTGGTTATCGATACCTGCCTAGAGGCTGCCGAGCCCAAAGAAATTGCTCGCCGTTGGATTAACATAGTTTCAGATATACTTGCAGAGCTGGGACGGCCCCAACCCGACGTCATTGGCTATCGTATTCACGATTTGGGTCAGTCGTTTTTTTTTACCGAGGAAATTGATGCGCTATATGCCTCAATTGATCTTGCCGAAGCCGCGTTAAATATAGCCTTGGAGGATAAGGCGCAGTCTTCTGTGGAGCACTATCAACGTTTAATCTCAAACTCGAGTTTAAGTCTCAAAACGGGGTTTGAAGAAGAATCAAATTCAAATTTACTTGCCCTGCAAGCAAAAGCCAAACAGCAAAATGTCCCGTTTCTCTGGGATGATGATTTTGTTTCCCTCGGATATGGACTGGCAGCGAATATTTGGCCCGTTGATCAAACTCCAGCAGTCGATGACACCGTAAACTGGTCAAGGTATCGGTCCATTCCTCTTGCTTTCATTACCGGTACAAATGGCAAATCTACGACAACTCGACTCGCGAGTCAGATCCTTCAGGGCACAGGAATTACTGTCGGATTCAGTTCAACAGACGGTATATGGGCCGGTGATGAGTGTCTTGATCATGGGGATTATTCTGGTCCGGGCGGTGCTCGGGAAGTATTGAGAAACTCTAAGGTTGATGCGGCTATATTAGAGGTTGCCCGAGGCGGGCTGTTGCGCCGTGGACTCGGTGCTGAAAAAGCCGATGCTGCGCTTATTACTAACGTCGCCGAGGATCATCTAGGCGAGTATGGCGTGAATACGTTAGCCGAACTGATTGAGGCGAAGTTTATAGTAAGAAAGTCCCTTGGTCCTGACGGAAAACTAATTCTTAATGCGGATGACACAGGGATTGTCAACTTTGTGCAAAAACTTGGAACATCATTGGCAAATGAAATCGTCTGGTTTTCGCTTGATAAAAACAACCTTAAGTTTGCGGATCACTTTTTTAAGCAAGGGTCAGCATACTTCCTAGATGCAGACAAACTTGTTGCGCAAACGGGTGCCGAAGTCAGGACTATTTGCACGGTGACGGATGTCCCTATTACCCTTAATGGTTATGCCAGACACAATATCTACAACGCACTTGCCGCTGCTGCTTTAACCCATACGATGGGCGCCTCAATTGAACAGATCAGAGCGGGTCTGTGTTCTTTTGTTGGTGACCAAAAAAATAATCCAGGGCGTGGCAATATATTTACGATTAACGGCGCCACAATAATGGTCGACTTTGCCCACAATCCCCATGGCTTGAACGCCGTTGTCGATACTCTGCTTCAATACCCAGCGCAGCGGCGATTGGTTATGTTAGGACATGCGGGTGATAGGAGTAATGCTGATATCAGTAAGCTGACCGAGGTTGCCGCCAAACTCAAGCCTGATCTTGTTGTCATTTATGAGCTTGAGGATTACCTGCGCGGTAGAAGCGTGGGCGAGATTCCGTCTTTGATATTTGAAGTAATGACGCAGCTTGGCGTAGACAAGAATCAGGTTGTGATAACCTCTAATCCTGTCGCCGCAGCAAAGCACGCCCTTGCCTGGGCCAGAGAAGGAGATGTACTGCTTTTACAAACTCTGGGAGATAGAGAGAAAGTGTTTAAATTATTGGAATCCGAGACATAGTCTGGATTAATGGGATCTTATAACTAGGGAATAAATAGGAACCACAATAAAAAGATAAATAGGGGTCAGAGTAAAAATACAGTATTGTGTTTTTACTCTGACCCCTATTTACTCTGACCCCTATTTATTCTTTGACATCCTAATTCTAGGAAGCTTGAAGTTTGGATGCAGCTAGTTCGGATAGCAACAAAATAGAATTTTCGGATGTGATCAATTATTGCTTAATACGTATAGTTTATAGCCAACTATGCCGCTAAATAAAACAACGCCATCATAAGCTAAGTGTTTTACAACAATAGAAGCGTCCGCACAGCTTCGTAAGGAAAATTTGAACCATGCAACATTTGCCTTTGGTAGTTGGTTTTGGTGGCATAAATGCTGCTGGTCGTAGCTCTGGGCACAATGGATACAAACGTACAGTTATCGATGCGCTAGCCAAATCGCAAGTCGACGCTACTTGGCAAAGCCTCTCGGCTCTAATGCAATGTGACGCCAATGCCACTGACTACATGCGTAAACACACATTAGTACGACGTATTGAAGAACAATATTTTGACCCTGATCGAATTCCCTGGAACCGCGCTGTTAATTTAGCGCCTGGTCAAGGACAAACGATTAGTTTTGAATTGAGTAAGCGTGACGTGCCAGACGTAGTGCCGGCTGATTGGCAAATTCAAGAGCTGGGAGGGGGCCGTCTGCGGGTAACAGTTGGTGTGGCGATTCCGGTGACAGTTCAGGATTACCGTAAGCTGGGGGTGAGCTCTGCGGCGCAATTGCCTACTGGTTTCGACCCTGCCGTTCTCTATCAGTCGCGCAATCATCCGAGGGGCTTGCAGCTGGCTATTGTAGGTATCAGTGATGCGCTAGGAAGTATGGGGCTGGATTGGGATGAAGTTTCGCAGAGTGTGCGACCGGATCAAATTTCTATGTATTCCAGTTCTGCGATTGGTCAAATGGACGAGGCAGGCTCGGGTGGTTTACTTGGCGCGCGTCTGCGGGGTAAGCGGGTAACGTCAAAGCAACTCGCACTGGGTCTGCCACAAATGACAGCGGATTTTCCTAATGCTTATGTATTAGGACACGTAGGCACTACCGGCGGTAACATGGGGGCTTGCGCTACTTTCCATTACAACCTCAAATTAGCTGTTAATGATATTCAATCTGGTCGCGCGAAAATCGCAATAGCTGGGTCGAGCGAAGCACCTATTACGCCTGAACAAATTGATGGGTTTATGACTATGGGTGCAATGGCAACAGATGAAAATCTTGCCGCGCTCGATGGCTTGGCTATCGGCGAGAAGATTGATTACACGCGAGCTTGTAGGCCTTTCGGTGAAAATTGTGGCCTCGCGATTGGCGAGGCATCACAGTACGTTATTTTGATGGCCGACGATCTTGCGCTTGAGCTTGGCGCAAATATTTATGGCGCCGTACCTGGCGTATTTGTGAACGCGGACGGACATAAGAAGTCTATTTCTGGCCCAGGAGTAGGCAATTACATTACTTTTGCCAAAGCGGCGGCCTTGGCTAAATCGCTGTTGGACGAGCGAGGGTTTAAAGAGCAGACCCTAGCCTATGCGCATGGCACTGGTACGCCTCAGAATAGAACTAGTGAATCTCATATATTTAACGAGACTGCCAAAGCATTTGGTGCGTCTGATTGGTTAGTGCCCAGTATCAAGTGCTATGTTGGGCACACGATGGGACCTGCTGGAGGTGACCAGTTAGCTAGTGCGTTGGGCGTCGCAGAGCATGGAATCGTTCCTGGAATTATCACATCGACAGGGCCTGCCGATGATGTCCATCATAGTCACTTAAGAATCGTCTCAGAGCACACTAAAATTGGCGCCGAGAACTTCTCAGCTGCATTACTGAATGCCAAAGGGTTTGGTGGCAATAATGCAACCGCTGTCATGCTATCAGCTGGGGTAGTCAAAAAAATGCTGATTGAAAAACACGGCTCGGTCGCGTTAACGCGATGGCAACATAGCTCCGAGAATGCGCGACAAGCCGGCAGTGATTACAATGCGCAGTGCAGCCGCGAGGGTATGTCTTTGACCTATCGGTTTGATCACGATGTGCGCGATGGCTCACATATTCATATTGATGAGAACGAGCTGCGTGTTGATGGTTATAGTCAGGCTATTAAGCTGAAGCCGCAGGCCAACTAAACGGTTCAAAATTTAACGGTGAATCTAGGGGGCAGGGTGAAAATGCAGTACTGTACTTTTATTCTGACCCCTGAATTCAACTAACCAGCAGCATAGCGATAACAGATTGTTATCGCTATGCTTAATTGTTGGGTTTTTATTGGTCGTAATTTTCGTTTGGCAAAGATTAAAAATCTAATGTTCCAGCTGAATTAACCTCGGATTGAAAGCGAATTGAAGAAGGTTTGCAATCTGGATCTCTTGTTTATTCAGGTATAACCCTTAGTACTTTGCCGCTATCACTATCAGTCAAAATATACAGAAAGCCATCGGGGCCAACGCGTATATCGCGGATGCGCGCGGCAATCTCGGTAAAAATCGGTACCTCGCTTACAACCTTGCCCGCTTCTAGTTTAATGTGCCTAACCTCCTGATCGACCAATGCACCGACAAAAAGATCCCCTTGCCATTGAGGGAATGCGGCACCGTCATAAATGGCTAAGCCAGATGGCGCAATGCTAGGCACCCAATAAGTTAAGGGCTCTTCAATTCCAGGGGCTGATTGCAAAGGCGAAACATAAGCACCGGAATAATTAATGCCTTTGGTGACGGCGGGCCAACCATAATTACGGGCTGGCAATACTGCGTTCAACTCATCTCCTCCTTGGGCGCCATGTTCGTGCATGTAAACGATGCCTGTCGTGTCATCTAACACTAACCCTTGTGGACTTCGATGTCCGTAAGACCAAACTTTGGGGTGGCCCTGACTGCCATCTGCATAGGGGTTGTCAGCAGGGATACTGCCATCTTTATTGATGCGAATGATTTTTCCTAACAGACTAAATTTGTCCTGTGCAGCTTCGCGATACTCAAAGCCATCACCGGTCGTCATCATCAAGGTTTTGTCGGCTAAGAAAATCATTTTGCCACCGTAGTGAACCGGGGTGTCTTTTAGAGGAGAGACAGTAAATAGGGTCTGGACATCTTCAACTGACGTTTCACCCAATGTACCTTTAACAATGCGGGTGCCGTTTTCGGAGGCAGTACCGTGGGCAAAAGAGAGATAAACAGTTTTATTCGATACATAATCAGGGTCAAGCACAATGTCAAAGTAGCCACCCTGACTGGCTACATACGTATCGGGTAAACCCGTCAATGGCGCACCCACCACTCCTGCTGCGCTTATGCGGCGCACCTCGCCCACTCTGAGGGCCACTAGGT
>JBLHTH010000083.1:0-13936 GCA_047627195.1 Pseudohongiellaceae bacterium
GCAAAAAGCCCCGGCAAAGCTGAGCTTGCCAGTTTGCATGAAGCCGCCCATGGCAAGTGCTTTATCGCAAACTCGATTAACTCAAATATCACTATCAACCCAGACTTCGACGAGTAGCTTACTTTAATATGGCCCAGAGATTTAAGTTTACACTGTCCCGAGAAGACTCTCGTCTTTTACAACTTGTTAGTTTTTTTGCAAGTTTATTCCCCCTTACTGCACAAGGTTCCATCACCCTGTTAGTCACTGCTTTCGCTCTGAGTGTTTTTGGCTATGGCGCTCTCGATCTGGTGGTTTTTGCACTCTCTATTTGCGCTCTCGCAATTGTTCTTTTTTGTCTCTTTTGTTCCATAATAACCGGCATTATTATCCAACGTAGAATTCAGAAAGTCGTAGCGAATGCTAGTGGCAGCCTAAGCTTTGTTAACGTGGAAGCTGGCTACCCGAATGAAACCGGTTTCTCATTGCCGTCACTGGGCTTTTTCCCCTTGGTCAAACTGAGCTGGAAAATAGAGACCCCTGATGCAATTGACACTCGCTTACGCTTTGAGCGAGACGGCACAATAGTCGAAGAAATCATTCCCCAAAAACGCTTCCTAACCGATTCAATAACTCGGGTTTTTAAGGTGTCCGATGTCTTAGGCTTTAGTCACTACAATTGGCGGCAAACCCAGTCAGTCACAGCCAAGGCCTTACCCAAGGTTGAGGCTGCAAACAAACTACCTCTGCTGCGCTCTCTTGCAGCTGAAGATGGCATTCCAAATCCTTCTGGAAACCCCGAAGGCGACCGCATGGAAATTCGCCGCTATGCGCCAGGCGATTCGGTGCGCGACATCATGTGGAAAGTATATGCTAGAAACCGCCAGCTAAACGTGCGCCTTGCAGAAAAGAGTGTTTTCCACAGCAAACGAACGGTAGCCTACCTATTGAGTAGCGCATATGATGAAGCCGCAGCAGCAACGGCGAGGGTTGCAATCGAATCTCGCGCATTCGGGGATGACTGGGCATTTGCCGCCGATGGCACTGAAACGCCCTGTACAAGCATCGAATCTGCCCTCAACGCCGTCGCCAGATCTAGATCCTTAGGCAAACCGTATAATTATGGCTTAGATAACTTTCTGAGATTGGCAGTAGGCCAAGGCAAAGCCCACTGCATTGTATTCGCCGCCACAGAGTCTGGGACATGGGATGAAGCTCTTAAGAAATCAATTGCACGTTTTCCTGGTCAATTCTCATTAGTGCTGGCAACCGACGGCTTTAGAACTGAGGCCAAAAGTCTTTGGTGGCAGCAATTGTTATGGCGAGAAACTGAATCTGACAGCCACCAAAAACCGTCTAGTAGTATGCAAGAACTAAGACACAGACTGATGGATTTAGGTCAACTGGTAGAATCTACGGTAATTATTGATCGACGCAGCGGTCAAAGTTTTGATAAAAACCTGCGGCGGGTATAGCTGTCCCACAGACCGATTAAAACTTTGTCAGATTAACTTGAGTATAATCATGAACAATGGCGCTCTACACTCGATCCAAGGTCTTGCTCCTAGTATTTTGCGGGCACTGATCATTGGCTTTAGCTACTGGATAGTAAGCATATCATTGACTGTGTTAAGCGGATCCGTGGCTGCCTTTGGGGGCTGTTTGGCCGCTTGTTTGCTCAGCGATATGCTGCGAACTCGAGATTCAGTGAATCGCCTTAGAACGACATCTCTACTAGCTTTGAGTGTCGCACTATTTTTTAGCGGCGCCTTACTTTCAAAGTTTTTAGTGAACACATCAGCCATCGCCGCATTGTTTTCACCGGTTACCGCCTTCAACATCGCCGAAGCGGTAAAATGGTTTGCTGCAGCGTTCGCGCTTTCGGCAGCATTAAGATTGTTAGCCACTCGCACTTCGGTGGGCGCTGTTATCGAAATTCTTTTTGTTGCCGGCGCATTTGTGATCACCTTAGCCGCGCACCGCAACGGCATGATACATCGTCCCTTTTTCATAGGAGATTTTGCACTTACCCGGGGCATAGACCCCTCCACGATACTTCTCGCATTCGGCTGCGTGGCGGTGCTATCTCTGAGCGCATTGTTGATGGCTGAGCAACATCAACGCCGCTTGCCCTATCATTTTGCCGTGCTCGGATTGCTGTGCTTTTCTTTGATCGGCTACGTTAAACTATTTGGCCTGCCGACGCCGCAGATGACAGATGATCTTGGGCTGACCGGCAGCGAGGGAAATAGCGGCGCCGGTCAAAACGAGAATCCATTCCGTGACAGCGAAAATACGGCAGATGACAAACAAGCACCTGTGGCCGTTGTTGTTTTTAGAGATGACTACGAACCGGTTAATGGCTCCTACTATTTTCGGGAATCAGCCTACTCACAGTTTAACGGCACCGTGCTGGATTTTTCAAACCGCGCTGACATGGACGCTGACCTTATCAAGAATTTTTCTAGCGGCCGTGTAGACACTCGGCAACTTCCTGGCGCTCAAGACCAGCGCACCCCAGTAAGAACCACAATTGGCACGTTAGTGGCTCATCGCTCACCTTTTGGACTAAACAGCCCGGTTGCATATGAAAGCACCCCAAACCCTAACAATTTACGCTTTAAACGAACATATGACGCCTATTCGTTAGCCCCTGGCTACGATTTCGATTTTTTACTGGGGCGAGAAACAGGGCGCAGCGACTGGTCAAAAGATTTAATGAGCAAGTACTTGGAGCTTCCTGACGATCCTCGTTATCTTGAACTGGCCACCGCGCTGACATCAAATTTACGCCCTGAATACGTGGATGACCCCTATGCGAAAGCTTGGGCTATAAAAACCTATTTAGATGAAAACGGAATTTACAGCCTTAAAAATGACCATGCTTATGAGACCGATCCGGCTGCCTCTTTTCTGTTTGGCGATTTAACCGGCTACTGCATGCATTTTTCATTTGCTGCCACGTATCTTTACCGCAGTTTAGGCATCCCTGCGCGAGTGGGCATTGGTTATTCAGTGCCCGCAGCGAACCGCGGAGGTGGATCGTCGCTTCTAATTCAAGCCATTAATGGGCATGCCTGGCCAGAGATATACTTCAAAGATGTAGGCTGGGTTATTGTTGACCCGGCCCCACAGCAGACTCTTGTTGACATGACAACCGATCCGCAAAATGAGCTTCAACAGCTGCTTGGCGATATGCTTCGCGATGAAGCGGCATTCGATGACTATCTTGAGACTCGGCAAGATTCACTCATCGATTTAGAGGTGGTGTTAAATACTCTCTACGCCCTGTTGATGATCATGCTATTGAGTTCTTATATGGTAAAAACTTACCGGCAATGGGCACCTTCCTTCGGCAAGCCGCAAAATCAACACTGGCTTATCTATAGAGCCTCTTTGGACCTACTCTCAGCGGCGGGTTTGTATCGCGAATATGGCGAGAGCCGTGAGCAGTTCGCTTCAAGAACGTGTTCTGCCAGCCCTAGCATGCAAATACTCACAGCCAAGCACCTTGAGATAGCATTAGGAGGCACTGAGACCAAAAACCTAAACAAACAGCAATGGCTGCAACTTAAGTCTGCCGTTGCATTAGAGCTACGCGAAAGCGCATCAACCGGGCGCCGGACATGGGCCATTCTTAATCCGATTACTTGGCTTTGGTCAAAGTAACGAGGCCCTCACACTTTCTTTTAGAGCTTGAAAAAAAACGGACATAACAATGAATACAGATTCCCTCATAGAAACACTTTCAAATGAGTCCGAACAACTAGAATCAATCGACAACGAAATTAAGCCATTAGACAGAGCGGCGCAAACGCTCGAACGCTTGTCCAGCGCGGTCAAAGCTCAGGTTTTGGGCCGGGACGACGTTATTGAAATGGCTATTATCGCGCTGATTGCCGATGGCCACGTTTTATTAGAAGATTTTCCAGGATCAGGAAAAACAACATTAGCAAAAGCCTTAGGCGAGGCTATAGTTATCCAGTCTAACCAAGACAGCGACCTTATTGCACCGTTTCGTCGAATCCAATTTACACCAGATTTACTGCCATCAGATGTAACTGGTGCGCCGGTGTTCGACAGCAATAGCAATGCCTTTCACTTTCGTCGTGGCCCTCTTTTCGCACATGTAGTTCTTGCTGATGAAATAAATCGCACCTCTCCAAAGGTTCAATCTGCCATGCTTGAAGCGATGGGGGAAAAACAGGTCACGGTGGATAACGTGACTTATAAACTTGATGATTTGTTTTTCGTTATTGCAACCCAAAACCCATTAGACCTGGTGGGCACATACCCGCTACCGACGCCTCAATTAGACCGGTTTTTGTTTAAGCTAACCATGAACCACATTGATCGCGACGCTGAATTAGAAGTTTTAAACACGCTCAAAAAGCGCAAACAAGGCGGTAATAAAATCACCGTTAGTCGCGATCAGGTTTTAGAGGCTCGTAAAATAATAGAAGACTCTGTCTTTGTTAGCGACGCAGTAAAAACTGCATTAGTGGACACCTCTAGAAACCTGCGCAATGACGAGCGTGTGCTACAAGGAAACTCCACCCGCAGCATAGTGCTTATGCTGCCAGCGTTGCAGGTGAGCGCGGCAATGCGAGGGCGCAGTTTCGTGAGTGCTGAAGATATCGAATTACTGTTGCCCAAGGTTCTGGGGCACCGTATCGAATTGGCGCCAGGGGTTTCTGACATGGGCAAGGTTTTACGGGACAACCTGCAAGAACCGATGGAGCAGCTTGCCCGAGGCACCTTGGGATAATGTTTCAGAGAACACTTTGTTTACAGGTTTATACAAAGATAGGGCTGAAATTGCTCGGCGCCGCTTTATTGTGTTGTAGCCAGCTAGTCCTTGCGCAAGATTCGTCACAAGATTTAAGCAATATTACCATTCCAAAAATCCCGCAAGCGCTGTGCTTTGGCATGACAGATATAACTGAGCGTCCCGCACTGGATATATGCGACGCACTAAGCTTAAAACAAACAGTAAAAGCACGCGAATTAGCCCAGCGCTGGGTTCAAGAAAGGCCTAACTTAGCCGCGGCGCAATTTGCCTTTAGTGAAGTGCTTTTCACTATAGAAGGCAACATGCCCCGAGCGCTTTACCATTTGAATAAGGCAGAAGAGTTAACCGGGTTTGCTTCTCTTCCCGAGGCCTTAAGCTCTGGCGACTATCAATGGCACTATCTCACCCTTAGCCAGCTGTCTTATGTGCATCAATTGATGGGGGACCAGCTTAAGTCACTGGCTTATTTGGATCTCATAAACGAGGTTTATGGCCAAGATGTGGAGTCATTTAAGGGCTGGCCTCTTATAAAACTCAAAGACTTCGACGGCGCCAGAGCTAGCGCCAATAAAGTATTGGAGTCTGATGCCAATGACCGTGCTAAGGCCAGGGCCTGGAACACACTTTGCGCTGCAGACCTTGCCAGCTTAGCACCAATAGAATCGATGACTGCTTGCGAGCGTGCTATTAGCGAAGATGATTCTAGCGAAGACAGCGATACCGTCTATTTAAGCAATGCAGCCGAGGTATCATTAAGCTTGCTGCGCATAGATGAGGCTGAGGTCTATTTGGACAAAGCCACTCGATATCTCAATCCAGAAAGTGTGGCGGACCCTTGGATCTATAAGCTTTACCTAACTATGAATCAAGGTCGCTTTGACGATGCTAGAACTGCACTAGATCGAATGCTAGTTTGGCGTGAACAGCAAAAGCCAATTGTCAGCGCCATGAATAGAGCTGAACATTTTATGGTTAGTGCCAACTTCTTGCTCTTAGCAGGCTATGCAGAAGATGCTATTAAGTTAACCTCAACCGCTCTTAATCAGCCTGACCGCAATGGATCTTACAGTGCCGATGACTCACAGAAGGATTCCTATGCGGCATTAGTCAATATGATGGCCAACAGAGCCGAGTATCAAATACTACTGGAAAATCGAGCCACTCTAGATTGGAAAGAATCATTGGACTCGAGGTTTACCGGCCTCTCTTTACAGTTGAATGCTTGGCGCGCCGAGCGCAGGGCAGCGGCGCTGTTCGCCAATTTAGATGTATTACAAAACCGCCTTCGCCCCTATGCACCATTAGATGTGCATATTCCAGAATGGGTAGAGCCAGAAATTGTAAAACTCATTGGAACCGGCGTCATGTCAAACATATTAGATCAGGCTTTAAGCAACGGTGCCTTTCAGCTAAACGAAGGCTACTACCATGCCTATCGAACAGAAATCAGCGCGCTGGACAATAACACCAAAGCGACGCTAGACGCAGGACAGCAAGCGCTTGCGCTACTGCCACAGCAAGAGGTTCTTCTACGAGCAAGAATAACCGCAAGGGTTGCCGATGCCGCTTTTGATACCTCTAATTTTGATGAAGCTTTCAAAATGTATGAAATTGCTTACCGCCAAGACCCCAGTATATTACGTCGCCTGGAAACTAGCCTGCCAGTAAATATCGTTACCGACAGTTCGTTGTTTTCCAGCCTAGCAAGGTCTTATCTGCTAAAATCCCCTCGCTTCAACGAAGTAGAGTCCGGCTTAATTCTTGAAATTGAATCTGCCCCGCGCCTGTCTATTTGCTTAAAATCAAGATCAGGCAGCCCACTATCATGCTACACTGCCGCCGCACCGGAAAATCAAGACGACCAGTGGAACGCTCAAGAAATGACCCGGCAATTTCAGTCACAGGCATTTGGTCTTGGCTATGACATTAGCAAAGCACAGCGCTCGACTCTTTTAGGTTCAAGCGTAATCCTCAGCTCGCAAAATGACCCAAATCTGCTGCGCAATCGTGAAGCCGTTTTAAAACGATAGAACCCAGCGGATAGAGCAGAATCAATAGAGTTGAACCTCGCTCAACGCTCCAACACACTAAAACATCCTGTTTACAGGAATTTCTGCAGTAGTACTGGAACCTAAAGTGTTAAAGCTAAATCATCTGTCCAAATCACTAATTATTCTTCTTGCTGCGGTATCGGCCCTTGGCCCCTCGTCGATGCAGATTCTCTTGCCCGCTCTTCCTATCATCAGATCAACCTATACCGTTAGCGCCGAGGTGGCCCAGCTCACCCTCAGCCTTTCAATGCTGGCAATTGCTATCGGTACACTTTTTTTCGGACCAATGTCAGACAAATATGGTCGCAAGCCCATTATGCTAATCGGACTGTGCATCACAATTGTGGGTTCGATCGCTTGCTGGCTTGCAAACTCAATCGAGTGGCTAATTGTAGGAAGATTTATTCAAGCATTCGGCGGCGCAGTTGGCCTGGTCCTGGCGCGCGCTATTGTGCGTGATGTTTATGGCGCTGAAGAAGCAGCAAGAGTCATTGCAACGCTTGTCATGGTTATGGTTGTACTGCCAATGCTGTCGCCAGCACTAGGAGGTGAGCTGATTGCTCGCTTTGGTTTTCATTCGGTGTTTATCGTTACCGCGGTAATGTGTGTCTTTATTCTTGTATTTCTGAGCTATCAGTTACCCGAAACTCTGGAAGAGCCGGTCCCCTTTGAAGGTGTGCGGGCGATGATTTTGACTTATTTCAGCCTGTTTAAGTCGAGGATTTTTTGCGGCTACGCTTTTTGCGTAACCTTCGTCTCAGTGGTGTTTTTTAGTTTTATCGCAGCGGCACCGGAAATAATGGTCTCGGTGCTTAAAAGGCCAGCCACCGAGTATGGGTACTACTTCATTATAATCCCTGCTGGATTTATGACCGGTAACTACGTTGCTCGGCACTTCAACAAAGCATTAGGGCTAGATCGTTTAATTGCCTTAGGTGCTGGCATAGGAGTCACAGGAATTTGTCTGGCGCTGCTTCTGCAGCTGCTAGGTTTCGATCAACCTCTAGCTTTATTTTTACCAATAGCGTTAGCTACATTCGGCAACGGAATTACTTTACCAAACGCCCAAGCCGCGGCTATCAATGAGTTCCCCAAACTCGCCGGCAGCGCATCCGGACTCACCGGCTTTCTGCAAATGGGGTTTTCCGCAGTGGCAGCGCAATTTGTAGCGGTGATTTACAACGGCACCGTGTATCCCCTATTGCTGTTGATGTTGAGTGCATCAATAGCATCGCTTTTGTTTTTTAGATGGGGTCTGGCCAACAAAGGAAAAATTGTAGGTTAGCCAGCTTTGATTAGCTCAAGCTGATTTAAAAATTCTTCTTCATCATAAAGACAGCGCAAATCGAAAATTAAAGCGCCATCATGAATGCGGCCAACCACCGGCTTAGGCAGCCTTCTAAAGCGTAGGCTCAGTGAGGTGAGAAAAGCATCCTTACCCGTTTTCTCGGCGACGCATTTGATAACAAGCGCCCTACTTTCCAACAAATCAAGTGGCAGTGCGCCACTGCCAATTTGACTCTTACACTCCTGAACACTCACTGTTGCCTGTCCTTTAAGCACAGCGGCTAAGCGCGGCAACACACGCTGGGCAAGTGCATTAATATCGCTCAACGGCCGCGTGAGATCCTTAAGAATGGGTAGGCGCTTGCTCAAGCGCCGTGGATCTTTATAAAGATTGATGACCTCAACTAAACCCGCCAATGTCACTTTGTCGATACGCAAGGCGCGCTTAAGCGGGTTGCGCTTAATCTTATCGATCAACTCTTTTTTGCCGACGATAATGCCAGCCTGGGGCCCGCCTAAGAGCTTGTCACCACTGAACAGCACCAAATCAGCTCCGGTGTCGAGAGTATCTTTCACAGTAGGCTCATACGGCAGGCCATACTGGCGTAAATCCACCAACGTGCCACTGCCTAAATCAGACACAAACGGTACTTTAGTTTGGCTGGACAGCTCACTTAATTCAGCCTCGCTAACAGACTTTGTGAATCCGCGAATTTCATAATTACTAGTGTGCACTTTCATCATTAAGCCGGTGGCTTCATCGATTGCGTCTGCAAAATCGCGCAGATGAGTTCGGTTGGTGGTGCCCACCTCTTTTAAAATACAGTTAGCGCTTTTCATCACTTCAGGGATACGAAAGGCGCCACCGATTTCCACAAGTTCACCGCGAGAAATCAATACCTCTTTTTGCAAAGCCAAACTGTTGAGTACTAAAACTACGGCAGCGGCATTATTATTTACTACTGTCGCGGCCTCGGCACCTGTCATCTCGCAAAGGCATTTTTCTAGGTGGCTGTCGCGGTCGCCGCGCTTGCCTGTCTTCAAATCAAACTCAAGATTAGTTGGCTGTGATGCAGCGATAGTCATAGCCTTCACCGCTTCCTCCGGCATTCTAGCTCTGCCTAAATTGGTGTGTATAACCGTGCCAGTTAAGTTAAAAACAGCCACCAACGTAGACGCAGATTCTTGATTAAGGTCCTCAACAATTTTTACGCACAGGGAGTCGACGAAGTCGGCTGAGGCTAACTCCTTTATTAAATCAATATCGTTGGCTGAGATCGCAGTTCGCAGTCGCTCAATTGCCGATCTTACTTTTAATTTAACAACATCGTGGCCCAATACTTCAATCACACCGGTCAGCGATTTTTTCTGCAGGAGTTTATCGACAGAAGGCAGTAATTTAAATGCAGATGCTTGAGAGTTCATAGACTAAAAAAGGCTCTTTAAGAGGGGTTACAGGGACATCAATCTACGTAAAATAGCCAACGATGGCAACTGAGATTGTAGATTCTAGTCACGACAGCCTTGCTTCATAAGGCTTGCCCCATCTACACTTAACGCCTTTGTACAGGCTAACTTTCACCCTAATATTGATATCACCCTAACACTGAAATCGATAACAGAAACCAATAACTGAAACAAATAAACCATGAGTGACGCGCCAAATCTAATAATAGCAAACCATTTCCATCTGGAAACTGTCGCCGAGCTTGATGAGCTTTACAACACTCATCATCTTTGGACCCTCAACAACGATGAGAAACTAGCACTGGTGCGATCCTTAGACGGCAGCTGCACCGCTGTGGCGAGCGCGTCATGGGCCTGTGATCCGGCAGTCTATAGCTTAAATTCACTTAACCTGATTACCTGCTTTGGCGTTGGCGTGGATGGCATCGATTTCCAGCGCGCAGCCAACATGAACGTAAAGGTAAGCAACACCCCTGATGTATTGAACGACGCGGTCGCCGACATTGCGATTGCACTTATTCTTGGTATTACGAGAAACATAGTCAATGCCGATGCTTACGTGCGCAGTAAATCATGGCAAAGCAGCGGACCTTTCCAATTTGGTCAGAGTTTACAGGGCAAGACATTAGGTATCCTCGGTCTCGGCCGAATTGGCAAGGCTATTGCCGAGCGCGCCCTGCCCTTTGGGCTTAAAATCGCCTATCACAATCGGCACAAGCAAGATGTTGCCTACAGCTACATCAGCAGCGTTGAAGAATTAGCCAGCAGCTCTGACATATTGCTATGCATGCTGCCAGGGGGAGCTGAAACCAAGCACCTGATAAATGAAAAGGTTTTGCGAAGGCTAGGACCCAACGGCTTTTTCATCAACGTTGGAAGGGGTTCAAGCGTTGACGAATTAGCGCTTGCCCGGGCATTGGCCGAAGGCCAAATTGCTGGCGCAGGCTTGGATGTATACGAAAATGAGCCGATGGTTCCTGACGCTCTGCTGGCTCAATCTAATTTGGTGCTGCTGCCGCATATAGGAAGTGCCACAGACCAAACTCGAAAAGCCATGGGTCAGCTGGTGATAGATAACCTGCAAGCTTACTTTACTAACGCAACACTGAAAACGGAATATTTTTACCGATGATGTTACAAGAGCAAATAGGGGCTTCATGCCCATACTGCGGCGAAGAGATTCAGCTAATCATAGACTGCTCTTTAGACCATCAAGAATATATAGAGGACTGTCAGGTTTGCTGTCGCCCGATTCTGGTTATAGCAACCGTTGATGAAGAAGGCTGGCCCAGCCTTCTGCTGAAAGCCGAAGATGAGTGAAAATTAAATCATTCTAATATATGAAAATAAATGAACTTGGCATCGTTGTCATACATCATCTGAAAATTGTTTTCTAAAAGCTCTGGGTCATTTAAGGCTATCTCGACAAATAGGTCCCGATACGACGGGCTTAGTGAGTTATAGACCACCTCCTGAACAATCAAGATGTGAAAATCTACAAGCCCTAAGCTTTTTGCATGACGTGTGAATATTTTCCAAAGCACTGGCTGCTTTCTTAATTCTTCGTACTTTGAAGCCTGAATTAGCGCATCACCAAATAAATCATAAGAGCGAATACCGCCACTTTGGAATGTGCCCTGAACCGAATTATAGGCAAGCCCCATCGCCCCTTTAATGGGCCTAGAATAATTAAACTTTTCAACTTCAACGTTAAACGCTTCAAACATCAATAAGGCTGTTGCCACGGCGCTGTCGGCTAAAGATCTAGAGTCTACTGGAAGAAAGGGGTAACCGACCGCACTGATAAAGCCATCACCGGTCTCCTTCAATCGAAACGCCTGAGAGCGCAGTGGGTTATGCTCATAGCCTTTCATACAAATTTGTAGGAAAGCCTGAAACACACTCATAAAGAAATCTTGGGTTTTTTCATGGCGGATATCGCTGGATTTTTGCACATCAAACACATTGATAATGCCCTTGCCCTCTTTCAAAGGCATGGTGTTCTCCAGCTGATCACCCAGCTTTATCCGCTCAAGCTGATGCGGATAGACAAGCTTTGAAAGTTGGTTGTATAAATGCTGGCGAGTATCGGCATCTGTGGATTTTAAATAGAACCGTGCTCGCATAGCATCGTAAAAAACCCAACCGATCATAGTGCCCAAAAAGAACCCTTCTACTATGGAAAGCAGGTTATCGGCAGCAAAATCTCTACTAATGTAGTAAAGCGCTAACCCGGCAATGCTTGCGAATAAGAAATTCTTCGCGAGTGTAATGTAAAACGACGTATGAAAAGCAAAAGCCATCGACAGAGCCAATACAAAAGCGATTTGCCCCTGCAGCACGAAAGAGACATCCTCTAACTGAGATTGGGAAACGGCTCCTGTTGTTATGAAATAAACGTTAAGACAAAATCCGAGCAAACCTGTCACTCCGAGCAAATCAAGAATCCAGGGAGAATGCTTTGTTATGGTTGAAGCAAAAAGGGAAACCATTGGATATAGAACGATAATCGCTATCGGAATGGCGTAAGTAAAGATAATGTAGTTCGCTAAAGGATTGTCTCTTAATACATATGCATCATAAAAAGTGATTATTGAAGCCAGCACAAGAAGAGCAGCCGCAGTTCTACCTTGCCAGCTTACCAGTGCTAGACCGGATTCATCGCGTAAAAGATTCTTAAATTCTTTTGCGTGAACACGGCAGTATTCCGCATAACTCTCACTTTTCTTTCTTATACCAACCATCGAATTCTAAAGTTCTCATGTTTCGTCCGTGCGTTTGCATCGGAAAATAAAATTAATACCACAACCTTCATGTGATATTTGGCCTCATGTCATACATTGTCACAAGATAGCACATCTGTAGACGGCTCTAACTCCCTTTTCTTTAACATTTTGACTACGAGTACCTTCGTTAGATAGCAGGCCATTGTTTTGTCCCAGCAGTAAAGCTAAAACTATTTCAGCAACCCAATACAAACTGGGCAGATAAATTACGCGAACCAGAGTCATCCGAGCAATCAATACCTAACGAATAATTCCTAAAGCGCAAATTGTAGCGTTGTTCACACTCCATCAATTTAATTAGAAAAATAATTGAAGGATCATTTAAAAGTCCCACTGCAACCGATGATTGACTGAATCGAAAATAAATTCTACAAAAAAGTGAAATCTGTGCTACCTGTTTATCTAATCTGTGTTTTACACTGACCATGTCGAGCCTCAAAAGATACAGCATAGACTGATCGAGTTTCGGTGAACGAAGCAAGAGTTGATAACTCTAATTCAGCGACAAACAATATAAGCAAACTAAACAAAGGATAACACTATGCGAAAGTTAGAATTTAGAACTATTACTGACAAAGACGGCATCGAAAATGTACTTGATATAGTAGAGAGATATTCCGGGGTTAGACTTCCGCTAGATTACGCGAAAAAAAATAAAGTTGTAGGAGCTTTCTCACAAAATAAACTGGTGGCCACTTACATGGTTGTTACTAAGCCCGACTTTCGCAGCCTTATGTTTGTACCAAGCGATAACTGGAAGAACACAGACCTATCTGTGACTGATGACTATGACATGATGGAAATAAATGGCTTATGGATAAGCCCTGCGCTAAAAACGCCAATATTGCAGGCCCGAATATGGGCACACCTGATTAAAGACATTTTTATGTCCAAAAAGAAATATGTATTGCTAATGAGAGATAGTAGAAACAAAATTATGGAACGTTTTTTAAATATGGCTAACCCAACAACACTATATGACGGCCCTCCTATGTTGATGGCTGGTGCGACTAGTCACGAAAGAATCCAAGTAAGCTACACAACCAGATGGCAAATTGTGTTGAATAGCCACAAGTATATTGGCGAGATTAGCAACAGAATGAAAAGAGCACGAGAGTTTGAAAAGTCACGCTCCTTTTCAGCGCCTACGAACAACAATGGTGCGAATCTGGCCTAGCCAGCACGAAATGCAATTACCTATCGGTAATATCTAATAGATAACTAAACATGCTTATACAAATTTTACCGGTGCGGCCGTCAATCCTTATAGTCGCGCCGGTAGTTTGTAAAGCCTAAATATTTAGCCTCTGTTACAAAAAAATATTATTGAATAAGCTTATTCAAACCAAATCTTCTCTAACATCTATGATGTCTTGGATAGCTTCCATTTCTCTATTATTCAATAGGGTACTGACAAGTTAACTCTCTAAATCAACAAAACTCTCGATAAATTATTTTCATATTGCTGCTGCCTTTTCCCAAGCTGCAAAAGCACGCAACCGAAAATAACGATAATTCTCAGCTGACACCAAATGTCTACCTAGATTAAAAAAATTGTGGACCGCCGCATGAGC
>JBLHTH010000084.1:0-13899 GCA_047627195.1 Pseudohongiellaceae bacterium
TCAAGCACAATGTCAAAGTAGCCACCCTGACTGGCTACATACGTATCGGGTAAACCCGTCAATGGCGCACCCACCACTCCTGCTGCGCTTATGCGGCGCACCTCGCCCACTCTGAGGGCCACTAGGTGGTCACCGCCGGGTAGGAAAGCAATTGACCAAGGATAGTCTAATCCATCGGCGACGGTTTCAATTTTGTAACCGGCAGTGGCTTGTTCGCTTGACGCAGTGGCAGCATTTACTGTGCTTATGGGTGCAAAAACCATTGCTAAGATGATTCCCGCGGACAATAGACTTTTGCGCATAACCCTTTCACTCCCAACAAGTTCAGTTCATCATAGCAAACACAGACCAATCTGTAGGTTTTTTAAATGCACAATACAATAGTTAGAAACGTGAGCAGTTTTATCGCAGCAGTTATCGCGGCTTATATTCTTGGCGCAATATTTATCAGCCAAGGCAATATCGCCAGTATTATCGCAATGGATTTCGACATCTCGATAGCTCAAAGATTTGATGCCGCCCTCCACGATGTGGCGCATATGACAAATATTTATCTACCGGTGATCGCTGTGAGTTATTTAATTGCTATGCCGGTTGCCTCATTTATCATTAAATATGCTCCTCGCCAGCGTATGGTTTTGTATGTATTGGCGGGGGCGGTAGGCTTGGTTACCATTCATTTAACAATGAAACTTCTTCTCGGTATCTCTGGTATTGCACCCACTCGCACCGTTTTTGGACTGCTTGCGCAGGGAGTTGCCGGCGGCGTAGGTGGCTATCTGTTTCATGTGATCTCTATGAGGCGCACCGCTTTAAGTTAGTAGTTTAAAAGGCCGAATAAAAATAGTTTAGGGGTCAGAGTAAAAATACAGTATTTTGTTTTTACTCTGACCCCATTATTCCAAACGGCCACTGACCTGTTTGGTCGACCTAGCTTGGCGTTGGATGCTAAATTGCTGTCTGATCATAAGCCTGCCCTTTGTTTCTATACTCTGAACTTCTGTAATAAATAAATCAGTACTGGTTTATTCTCTGATGCTCTAACTTTCTAAACCGATTTTCTCGTGGGCATGAAAAACAATAATCAAATCACACCGACAGTGGGCTCTGATGCCCCCCCATGTTGTGCATTAGTAATGTTTCTTTTGCCCGCTTCAGGAAATCGATGATAAAGCAGATATCGACGATCCTAGAGTTCAGCATCAAAGTTACGCATTCCCATGCGCACGGGAGCCTATTCCCTCGCCGTTCTTGTACCCTTTAGTGTTGATCAGAAACAACCGCCTCCATGGATAGTTTGACTTCATTGTTTAGGGCGCGGCCACAATTGGCTCATTGGGTGTCACCGGTTTCTAGATCAAACGGAGGCGATCATCTCTTCTCGTTTCGCAGGACAAGGACAGCGTGCGGTGTCCGTACGCGGTGATGGAAGCAGGCTGAAGTTTTAGTTGTTAATGAGGTGAGGGAGCGAGGCGCACTGACTCCTTATATCCCTGTACTAAAGCCTTGGCTCCATCGATATCTTTTGGACCCATAAGGCGAACGTGCAAAAAAAATAAGAAGGCAGATGTTGGGGTATAATTAGAGGGGTCTAATTAAAGACGAATTAAAGGGGTCGGAGGCATTTAATTTAAATGCCTCCGACCCCTTTAATTCTTTAATTGCCTTTAATTCACGATTTTCTGCTCCAAAACGGAGATATTCAAAAAGTTAACTTCAACAGTAAGGGGGAAGACAGGCGTTGGACCCCAATTTTGATTTCTCTGTAATCAAAGATTCGCTTGCTGTTGTCCCGTGGATTGTGGAGGCATATCCGAGCCTGATAGACTTTTCAAAAATTCGATCACAGCCATGCGTTCCTTATTACTAAGGGAATCTCCCCAGGTGTGGCCCATCTTGCCTCTGCCAAAATTACTAGTGTCGTAAATAAAGCCCATATCGACTTTGGCCTGACTCTTGTCTGGAGCCACTGCCGCAGTTGCTGCCAAGTCTGCATATTGTGCTTTGGTCAGAGCCGTATACTCCAATCCTACACTTTCCATATTATAGGCGTGCGGGCTCTTGTCGCGGTCCCAAATCTCCGGGCGTAGTTTGGAATTTAATACGGCCTCTATAGTCGGCACAGACCCATTGTGAAAATAAGGAGCAGTTGTCCAAACACCAACCAAAGGTGGCGGAATGTAGCCAATTCCTTTCAGAGGCCTATCCACCGGAGTTAACTCAGGCGTGCCTTGAGCGTCATAGTAGACAGCGAGTTTGTCTAGATGCGCGACGATTGGGGCAAATTCTTCGATAACTTCACTGTAGCTTGGGTCTGTACCCACATTTCTGAGCAGCTCAGATCCGCTGTAATTCACGATCCAAGAGCCTGGCATGCTGTAGTCCAATGCTGAGGCTTTCTTGGTGTATTCTCCGTGGCACTGAAAGCAAGCTAGGAAGGTTGATCGATCTTCAGGGTCGAGCCTGCCATGAAAAATCTCTTTTCCCATTTGTACTAGTGAAGCGTCCAATTTTTCTGGATAAACCGGTGACTGGGTTTCTCTTGCAAAGGCCAACGCTCTGGCCGTCATCGCCACATGCTCTGTGTGATGTTCATTGATCTCCTCATTTCCTATACTGAAATTCAGGGAAAAATGCGCTGCATCATGGGGCCCTCCGTCGCCGTACCAGTAGTCCCGCACTTTGTATTTCATCGTCCACCAAGGCATTGCCTGCACTGGAGGCCGCTGTGTGTTCTTCATAACCTCGGTCAGTTCTGTCTCTTCAGCGGAGGTAAGCAATCCGGTTTCTTCTGGATTGGCGATGCTGGCTGCCAAGTTCCAAACAGCATATTGACCAAAGTTATCACCGCGAACTACTTCTCCGCGAACGTCGGTTAATGGCGTTGATCGTTGAACGGTGCTGTTACTGGCAAGACCCGCCACCACAACTCCATTGACCACTCCGGCATGACAGGCGAAACAGTTCAGACTCGCATACTCTTTGCCGTCGCGCTCGAATGGGGAAAGGCCAAGATCTAGGACTGAGTCGGCATCTGCATCGAATGAAGGCAGTGAGCCCTCGCTGTAATACTTGCCTGCCGCCGATGTTGGGTCATATCCAAGCTCATCCGCCTTGCTGGCCGCGATGGTTTGCTGAAAATAGAGGCCGCTCATGGGTAATTCTAAATCGAACATTTTTCCTGAAAGGATTTGCTTTAAGCCAGCCTGCCCTGCTTCGGAGTAGGCCTCAGAATCGAAGCCATAGAAGGAAAGTGACAGATCTTCGCGGTCTGAGTAGGCACTTCCGACGAATACAAGTGCTGAACCGAGCAGAATCGACATGGTAGTGCGGCCGATGTGTGCCTTTTTTTGAAAGGGGCTGAACTTATTTAAAATAGCTAGTTTCATGGTGGATCTCTTTAAATTGGCTGCTCAAATGACAGGCAAGCTGAAATATGCAAAAACAGTATAGGAAAAGAGAAGCTTTCTGGCTTGTACGACGCGATTGACCTGTCGCAGGCCGCTAGGGCTGTCTTGGGCATTAATAGGGGCTAAAAGAACTACGTTACTTTGTGTCAAAACCGAAAGTAAGGCTAAATTCCTTACTGTGGATATCGCTTGGTGATCCACCGGTGAACCCGGCAACTGCTCGGCTGTAGTGGGAGAGGTCGTGAAACCCTGCCTCGTGGGCAGCTTGGGTGAAATTTAAGCCTTGGGCCAACATTGGGAGCGTTTTCCATACAGCAACATTACGGATGTAGAGCGAAAGCGCGCATTGCATTTCTTGCTTGAAAAGCGCTCTTAAGCGAGATTCTGATAGATTTATTTTCCCCGCAAAGAAGTTGATTGATACTTCATCGGCAGGGTATTCCTCAATGAGTCGACACACTTCTTCGATTCTTGGGTCTATTTTTTTATCGAAATCCCTGTCGCAGATGGCATAAACTACGGATTCAAAAAAAGAGCTTACTTCTTTCTGATTTAGCTCTTTATAAAAGTTCTCACGACATAGCTTTTGTGTCTTTAGTAATTCTGTTGGGGTAAACGATCGGGCCTGTTTCCCATTTAATGTGCTCATTAGGTACCAATAGACTGGGGTTGTAATAAAAGCATCGAAGCTAGTGGTTTCCGAATCGACAGCATGGATGGTGCTGTCATTCACGTTAGGGCCTAGGATGATTCCTTGATAATACTTTTGCTGATTATTCTCGTCTCGAATTGAAAAGGGTTTGTCACCGGATATTACAATTGTCACTGATAAGCGGTGTATTGATGGGCGCTCATATTCCCCAGCCAAGAAGAGGTCGCGTTTAAAGAAACACCGATCCCAGAAATGGATACGGCTCTTGTTGGCTCTATTGTCAATTGTATTGTTCATTGAATCACCTGGCCTCCAAGGGCGATGTTAGGAGACCGAATTAAATACACAGTTTACACCCACTGACCGCTCCTACAATAAGATCAGATCTATAGAGTCGTTGGGAACGTTAAAATCTATGAGTCAAAGCTTAAAAAGGAAAATGGGGCACAAGCGGGGTCAGAGTAAGAATACGGTATTGTATTTTTACTCTGGGCTCATTTTTTGACCTTGTTTTCTGCCCCGTTTTGACCTGAGTTATTATGCTCCCCCATTATTTAAGGTTTAGGCATATTCCATGGCACATAGGCGTTTATTGCTAGCGGCCTAGGTATATAAGTATCCATCATGGCCAGCGGATATATCGCAGGTGAATGTGGCGATCTCAGTACAAAAACCCAACTCGTTTGTAGCATTGTTCGCTTTATGCACCAGTGTATCTGATCGACTAGCACTGTGAAAAAAGGCGGTCCTGTGATTGTTGAAATGTAGCTATATTATAAGCTTTCAGGTCAAATGGAACGAAATTAGGCTTCCATTATCTCGATTGCCACGGTTGTCGCTCTTGTATCTGCGGCAAAAGGCCTGCCACTATAATCGGACTGTTGCATTGCTCTGTATTTTTTATACGCAGGAAAACACAAGAAAGCGTCGCTTTTAGAGGTTGCTGTGCTTTAAGAGTAGCTAAGTGTCTCGGTCTTCATCGAGATTTTTAAGGTAAAGCTAGGCAAAAAAACCTATAGATCTCTTTTTCTGAGGTTTTTGACCGAGATTAAGTATTTTCCCCAATCTGCTATTATGATAGGCTCGAACTTGATATTTGACATCTAGAAACGATTAGATTGAGCGAAGAAGAGAGAGCAAGCGGGAACGATAGGGCGCAAGAAGCGGAAGCTTATATTGCGGTTGTATTCGTGTTCGACGAAAAAACAAATATCCTACGTGCAGATTTAACTAAAGTCGCATCACCTTCTGAAAACTCTCTCCAAGCCTTGCAAGAAACTCTAAGCAAAAAAGGCTACTCAAACTTTCAATACAAGCCGGAAGTAGTCGAATCTTTGGCTCACAAAGCAAGTCAGGGAGAGACTGGCAGTTTCGAAATAGCGGTAAGAAAAGAATATACCTCAATTGATTTTGTGTTCGATGAAAACTCAAATCGACTGAGTGCACAGTTTTCTGTTAGCTATGAAGACAACAGGTTAAACCACGGTGTTGTTCAGGAAATCTTAAAGGAAAAAGGGTTTGATACTCTTACTTTTCATCCTGGGGCTTTGCAGAAAGCCATTCTTAACGCGGGGAAAAACGACCGTCAAGAGCTCGAAATAGCGTTTCGAAAAGTTTACAGTGATGTTATTTTTCATTTTGATGAGACTGTAAACTTGCTTCATGCCACTCTCACCAACACTTTTACCGATCCGCAGATCTCGCTCAGGTCACTTCATGAAGAATTAAAATTAAAAGGCTTTGATCGCTTCTTTTTTAAAGAGGGGGTTTTGGAAAGTTTGCTGCCAAAAATTCAAAAAGCGGAAGAGGCCGAAATCACTGTAGCGGAAAAAAAAGATGCTCAGGTTTTAGTAGAATTTTCCCGCGACAAAATGGAGGCCAGCATCAGTACGATATCAGCTTTCGGTGGTGTAGAACTAAGTGCTGATCTGGTTAATCAAGCGGTTCAAAGCAGCGGTGTGGACTTAAGTCTTTGCGACCAAGTTGTATTGCTTGATGTGAGTAAGCAAGAGAGCGTATCAAAAGTTTCGTTTGCCGTAGGTGTCAAATACATAGCCGGCGAAGATTGTAGGTTCGAGGCTCTTATTGGAGAGATTAATGAAAAAGATAGAACGGTGGACGATGAAGCGATAGTCAATCATTTAGACGGTAACGACTTCGTCATGGTTGAAGTAGGCACTCCCCTAATGCAAAAAATTCCAGCTACAGCTGGCACCGACGGCTGCAATGTCCTAGGTGAAGAAATCATTGCAAAACCTGGCGACGATTTTGATTTTGATATTGACCTTAGTGGTGCCATCGTTGATGCAGATAATAGCAATATGCTCATAGCGGAGTGTGATGGGCATCCAATTATTTGTGCACGGAGTGTAAAAGTTGGCTCGATCATAAGGCTTGATGATGTAGATATTAAGTCTGGAAATGTTAGTTTCGATGGCTCTTTATACGTAGAGGGAGAGGTCAAGGCAGGCTTTACTGTAGAAGTAACCGGTGATGTGACAGTTAAAGGTATGATTGAAAGAGCGACGGTCATCGCTGGCAATGATATTACCGTGGGAGGTGGAGTGATTGGCGGCGATTTCGGTAATGAGAAATCACTAAAAAACGCTAAATCTAGCGAGCACAGGAACGAGAAATCAGAGGAAAATGAAAAGGCCCCTGAAAAAAAATCTCATCAGGAGAATCTTGGAACCCGGTTGCAAGCTGGCGGTGCGATAGACGTAGGTTTCATGAGTATGGTCAATGCTGTAGCAGGCGGAGACATTGTTGCTAAAGAATATGTTATGCATTCTTATTTAGAGTCGGGTAATCAAATACTGTTAGGACAGGCTGGAGGGAAAGGCAGGTTGATAGGAGGTAAGTGCTTTGCAGCCGAGGGAGTTCTCGCGAACGAATATGGAACTGATGCTAATGTAAAAACATTAGTTTCAGCGGGTACGACGATAACCCATAGTGCTGAGCTTAAAGAACTCGCTGAGAGCATGGATAAAAAAAATGAAGAAGTCTTAAGTCTTTCAAAAATAATTGCGAAGATGCGTTCTGATATCGATTCTGACGGAGTGACAGAGGTGCAGCAGAGATTGGACACTATTATCAATACCGTAGATGTCTTACGTGAACAAATTGGCGTGCAAGCAAAAGAAGTTGAAAAAGTCTCAAAGCTAGTTAGTGATAGTTCGAACATTATAATTTCTAGCAGGAAACAAATATTTCCAAATGTAGAGTTTTGTATAAACGGTGCAAATATTAAATTCGATCAGTTAGCTGACTCAGGTGCTTATCATGAATCAAAGGGTAAAGTAGTGAAATTTAAAAGGCCTGATGAATAACTACACTTAAGCCCTTTTATCGCAAAGCTCTCAGGGTCAACCTGCGCTATGAAATACAGAAATGTGCGGTTTAGAACCTGGGGGTTGAAAAAGCAAGAGGTCGAAAAAAATGACCAAAGTAGAAATGCAATAATTTTAGGTAGAAAAAAGAGCAAGCTATAAACTAGGTATAAAAAGCGGAGTAATACAGACGGGTCTTGGGGTGTCTTTTCGTTCATGCTTCATGCTCTAAGTTCACGCTCTGACTTCAAGTCGCCGCCCTCATAGAAGAGAATGCTGCTGGCGCAATTCTCGACCCAACGCTAAGGACTTCTAGTGGTCTGAGTCGCTGAGTCAATGCCGCAAATTAGAGTGTGCTATCCAGCGCGCAATGAAATCCAGAACTGATTCCATCTATAAAAAATTTTCACTTCTTCTTACAAGTTTATATGAACTCTTAGGCGACTAGTAATAGCAGGAGGAGTTAGTAGAATTAAATTCTAGGAATAGAAAAATAATTTCAAGACTTCATGCGATTCCTTGGTTTGTTAGGGTAAGACCAAAGGGACTAGAACTAAATCCCTCTGACTCTCTTTGCGCGCCAATAAAGTACACTCCAATAAAGGTTTTGGTCTGAGCTTTTGGTTGTTTGACGCGAGCTTATGATTCGCGCCCCATTATCTCGCCGCTCTAACTGCGAGGTCGTCCAGCACATCAATGTAATGCACCTGTGTTCCGAAGCCGCAATGCCCGTGGTTTGGCAGCCAGTTAAACTGTGCTCCTGCCCCCGGTGCTTCCATAAGGTTGAGAGTTTCTTCTAGAAACCGAAGGCCGTTGCTCAGGTAATAGTTGTCCATATCTCCCATCCAGAATTGCAGCTTACCTGTGAGATCTGACCCGATGCTAGACCAATTGTCTCTGACATAGAGATCTAAGTCCCAAGGACGCCAAGAATCAACGACCGCTGGATTTATCGCGCCGGTCTCCTGATTCCAAACTGGAATCGGATTGCCTTGGTAATCTGGCTGGCCGTACACGGCGTTCCAAGCGCCCCATTGCTTGCCTGACGTTCCGTAGTTATCACCACTGCCGATAGCAGCTTCCATTCGTACCTCATCGGCAACACTAAATCTAGGGTCGCCGTTGGTATCCCGTGCGCTCGGGCGAGTCATTCCGCTTGCGCTCAAAAAAGCGTTGTCATCTTCATAAAGATTCACTAGTTGAAAGGCTCTAAAACTCGGTGAATCTGGGCTCAAAGAATAGGCGCCATTGAAATAGTCTGGATAAAGAATTTGCAGCGCCATAGATACCCAGCCGCCAGTAGAGCAGCCAGTGACAAAACGGCTAGTGGGAACATCATCAATTGGGAAACGTTCTGCAAGGTAAGGAAAGAGCTCAAAGAAATTTGCGTTGGCGTAGGGGCCCGATACGGCACTGTTCATTTGATAGGAGTCACCATAGGGGGATTCGCCATCCAGAAAAACGATGACCGCTGCAGGAGTGGAGGGGTTCTGCCAATAGTCCATAAAAGTGCGGTCACTGAGCAATCTCTGACTACGTGTGAAGCGTCCGTTTAGTCCGGCCACCTGATACAGAACCGGATAGCGCTCCTCAGAACCCTCAGCATAACCTGAGGGTAGTAAGACAGATGCCCGCAAGAAGATATCCTTTTCATAAAACTCTGAAAGTAAATCAGACTTGATGCGAACATACTTCAGTAACTGTGTATCGTTTGGCAGCACTTCTTCCTCAATAGTTTCCGTCAAACTAAAAGTCAGAGAGTTGGGGTTGGAGCCAATCTGCAGCGTCTGTGGCAGTGAGTAATAATTACCGGGGGAATCAAGATCTGAAAGTACATTATTTTGATCAAGGAGTGCCTGTACCTGCCATTGGCCCTCCTCAAGCTGTGAGATGGACTGCAGGGGAAAGCCAGCGCTTGGCTTAAACTCAATGTTCTCTCCGTCCCAATCTTCAACATCAACGGCGAAAAACGGCGACGCACTGAGCGGAGCCACTTCGTCACCGATGCTGAGTCTGGGCTCCGTTTGCGCGTCTTTGGTAAAAACCACAAAAAGACGGCCTGAATAAGTCAGTTCGGAGCCTGGTAAGGAGACAGTAATCTCATCAACTTGTGCTTGAAGAGTTTGAAAGGGCAGGCAAAAAAAACAAGAAATACCAGCAGCTATTACCGATAAACGCATCTGTAGTCTCCATCTTTTGAAAGTGCAATTTGGATCTGTAGATTACGTTGATTTATCAAACGGTCAAGTAATTAGCTGTGAAATTCTCCTTGTCCCAGATGACTCTACTGCTCCTGCTCCCTAAGCCGACTGGCCGATGAACTCAATTTAGTAGGGTGCTAGGACTCTGCCAGTTTTTTTCTTTTCATAAAGATGAAAAGTTAATCACTCGTGCTTCGTGGTGGTGCGCTCGTTGAGAGCTGCTGTTAAAGTGATTAGAAAAACCTCGAATGGCTTTCGGTATTTCGCAAGACTAGTTGGGAAAGCGCTTCAAATATATAATATTGCAAAATCTTAGTGCGCCTTTCTCGTACGGAGAAAGGCGGTCAAATATGTTCTATTTCTGCGCTAAGAAATAAGTATGCACTTATTTACAGCGCTCGATTTTTTGTCGGGCGGTGTGTCCTAGTGCCTTATCCGCTGACGGTACTTGTTTTTTCTACCTGCATACTTACCTACCCAGCTATTTTAAGTAAAGCGCTTCCCGAGTTAGAACTATCATCCAAGTACCTATGATTTTCAAGGGCATGCCAGCATGGGCCTTCATTGTTTTGGTGCGTCAACAAAAAAGAGAACCGTTTTAGTGCCAGTTAAGTGGGCATAACAGGCTCTGCTAGTGGGAAAACAATGGATTTACTGGCTTCAAGACTTGTGGCACATGTCTTGCTATATCTCAGTGCGCTTAACAGATTGGGTGCTTAAAAATTGAGAGCTGCGGTTCTGATTTCTAAAAGGGTGCACTAAGTACCCACTGAGTGACGCGGATAGTTACTCATAAATAATTTTTCCGATACTGATCGGTATATATTTAATTACATCCAGCAATGCTGGTTCCATGCGTCCATTCCTAAAATTAAAATAGGAGTCGGTGCGCAATGTTTCAGGCTAGCTTTTCGACTACTTTATCTTAGGAGTTCATTAATGAAGACCCGTATTCCAAATTTTGCCCAGAAAAAGGGGCTTAGATTTTTCATTGCCCTGTGCGCTGGCACGGCCAGCATGTCAATCTTGTCCCCGGTAGCCTTTGCACAGGTCGATCAGATAGAGGAAGTTGTAGTAACAGGTTCGCGAATTGCCAGAGATAGCGCCACCTCAGCTGCTAGTCCGATTTCAGTAATCGGAGGCGACGGTATTCGAACGGCAGGACAAGCAGACCTTGGTGAGCTGCTGCGCGAGTCACCGGCTCTCAACAACTCGTTGCCGGCAAATTTTTCGGCAATTAACGACGCGGGCACAACTGACTCTGATATCGGTTTGGGCTTGCTCGATCTTCGCGGGCTCGGTGCAAACCGGACGCTAGTTTTGGTCAACGGCCGCCGACATGTGGCTGGCGGTCAGGGTTCAGCCGCGGTTGACATAAATTCTATTCCTAGCGTAATGCTAAAGCAGGTTGAGACGCTTACCGGTGGTGCTTCGTCTATCTACGGCGCTGACGCTGTATCAGGAGTTGTCAATTTTTTACTTCGCGAAGGTGGCGATTTTGACGGCATTGAGATTACCGCGCAAACAGGTATGTCCAGCCGATGGGATACCGATGAGTATTACGTATCTGCAGCGGGAGGGTTTGAGTTCGCTGAAGGTCGCGGTGAAGCGGTTATTGCGATAGAAGGTTTATCCAACGCGCACGTGTTCGAGCGAAATAGAGGCTTCGCGGGCCCAGCGGTAGGTAATGACATCCAAAACAATCCGGCCATTGCCGCCGCCGCCGGCATAAATCCAGATGCCTCGCGTGCCTATGTCCGTCCTACTGGCAACCCAATTTCCAGTCCTGTTGGCGTATTTAGCATCGCGTCTCAGGATTCTTTTGGTGCAGTGGCAGATGCCGTTAATGGTGTCAGAGCGGGTACAGGTGTACCTTTTATTCCAGGTACGAATATTCCGGTAGCGCAGGTTATCGATTCTCCATTCACGGGCACACCTCGTGCATTTAACCCAGGCATTCCAGCGAATGTTAGCCAAAGCCTGTTTGTAGGGGACGGCTTGGGTTCTACTAACCAGACAATACTGCCAGAGCAGGATCGCTGGTCCATCAACCTCAACGGCAGTTTTGAAATCAACGACAGCGCGACTGTGTTCGTGGAATCCAAGTACGCATATTCGAATAATGTGCAGGTTCAAGGTGTCGACTTCAACGATGGCCTTCCGATCGGGTACGACAACCCCTACATTCCCCCAGCTCTGCGGGGGCAAATAACTGAGCTTCAAGGCTTGGGTATCATTCCGCCAAATCCAAACGACGGCAGTTTCTACGGATTTGCTTCAAGCCGAGATAGTGACGATTTACTAGTGTTGCCAGAGGACGATGTTGAGCGCGAGACGTTTCGCATTGTTGCCGGTCTAGAGGGTAAATTCGACATAGCGGGCGGCATCCAGTACGAACTTTCATATAACTACGGCAAGACAACAGTGGATACAAAGAACGTTAATATCCGTCTTGAAGACCGTTTTTATGCTGCAATGGATGCAGTAGTCGATCCTGCATCAGGCGATATCGTTTGCCGATCGAGCTTAGATGCAACTGCGCTGCCTCCTATTGCGGCAGGAACGTTTCCTACCCCTGCATTTGCAAGCAATGGCCGCTTCACTGACTTCATAAGCTTCACGCCAGGCGCTGACAGCGGCTGTGCTCCGTTCAACCCTTTTGGTCGCAATTCGACTACGCAAGAATATGCTGACTTCGCTTATATCGATACTCTTGATACATCAGAGCTAGAACAGAACATTATTTTTGCATCGCTTTCTGGATCAACCGCAAGCTTCTTCGAACTGCCAGGAGGCCCCATCGGTTGGGCGGGCGGTTTGGAGTATCGTGAGGAAGAGAGCAATTTTGTAGTTTCGGAATTCGAGCTGTCCCAAAACACTTGGGACGGTTCTAACGGCAACGCCGCGCAAGGCCTGGGAGGAAGTTTCGACGTCTTCGAATATTTCGCTGAAATTCAGGCTCCACTTATAGCGGATGTTCCCGGTATAGAATTGCTTGAAGTTACTGGCGCTGTCCGGTTTGCCGACTACAGTACAGTGGGAAGCAATGACGCTTGGTCGACTGGTCTGCGCTACTCCCCAGGATTTGGGCTAACAGTACGTGGAACGCTTTCAGAAGCGGTCCGGGCACCTAATATTGCAGAATTATTCTCACCGCAGCAGCCTGACTTTTTTGCCTTCCAAGATGACCCGTGTACAGTTCAAAACATCGACCTAGGTACGGCAAACCGAGCGAGCAACTGTGCTCAGTTTGTCCCTAACGGTTACGACGTGAACGATTTTATTACTGCCGGAATCCCTGGCGTAACTGGGGGCAATCCATCGCTTGCTCAGGAGGAATCAACTACGATCACTGCAGGCATTGTTTACGAGCCAGAATTTATCGGCGGTCTGCGTATTATAATCGATTACTACAACACAGAAATCGAAGGAGCTATCGATGCGCTTTCTCCAGAGCGAATTGCTGAGGCCTGTGTGGATCTAGGGTCAACTTCTAACCAGTTCTGCCCGCTAATAGAGCGAGCACCCGAAGGCTTTATTACGTTTCACCAATCAGGTCAGGTGAACTTGGGTGCGTTTGAAGTATCAGGTATCGATTTCGCATTTGATTACGGTTTTGATATAGGCGATATGGGATCTATCAATCTGGGTATTACGGGCACGCATCTCCTAGATTTCGATGAGTTTCAAGACCCTATTGATTCCTCGGTTGTTGAAACTCGCGTCGGTGAGTTTGGTTTCCCGGAATGGATCTACAATGTCAACGCTTCTTGGACGATAAGCGATCTAAGGCTCAGCTGGGCTGGGCGCTATGAGGACAGCCAGCTGCTACCTACAATCTCTAATCAACAGATTGCCGGCAATCCCTTGTTTGTGGATCCATCGCAAACCGGTGACTCTTGGGTGCATGATTTTAACTTCTCTTATAACCTTAACGAGCGAGCCAATATCTATGGGGGACTCAACAACGCTTTTGATCAAACGCCTTATTTAGGCAGCTTGTCGCGTCCTGCAGGACCGCGCGGTAGATTTGGATTTGTTGCTGTTAACTTCCAAATCTGATCGATCGATTGAGTAGATTGATTGAATAGCTAAATGAGCTGCAGCCATGCGGTTCGATCCAGTCAACGGGACGTTCTAACGAGCGTCCCGTTTTCTTTTACCGAGCACAAAGCCACCGGGCAGGAAGGCCTTACGGTAGCTCCTTTTGAATTTTTTCTATCTACAGATGTTCGCGGATTTGAGATAAAACTAGCGTAGCCGCCTTCTTTCATTATCGCCGTTAGAGCCTCTCTCAAAAATTTTAG
>JBLHTH010000085.1:0-13885 GCA_047627195.1 Pseudohongiellaceae bacterium
TATTTGCAGTTTCAGGGCCGAGCGGGCGCGCGTCAACTGACGGCCCCGAGGCTTGGACTCAATCACAATCTCGGCGGCTTTCCGCATCAAAACATTTGCAGCATCTCAATTATAGGGCCTTACGGTTAAACTTAAATGACGCAGGCTAAACCTACATTAGAAACTAGGCACACTACCGACTCTCCTGATTCTCTTGTTCTTAAGTTGCTTGCAGCTGAGTCTATCTTAAAACAGTTGGCGTCTATTACCGAGGCGGGCGCTTCTACTATTAAGTCCCAATGCTCTCAGAACGGCAGGCTTGATTTGGCAAAGCTTGATGAGCATCAGCAAACAAGTTATGACTTGGCCTTCATGGTGGCAGAGATTTCGGCTGCCAATGCTAGTATTCGGTATGCTAGGCAGGTCGATTTCGATCCAATGGCCACGTCTGTCACACTGGTGTTCTGCGCGCAAACAATAAAAAATACCTTGGAGCGGCTTTTAGTTAGGCCGGCTGACTTTGGTCAATCGAGACAGGATATTCTCAGTATTTATTCTGCTGAGGTACTTGAGCAATTTTTTGACGAATATCAAAATTCCGCTGTGCTTGCTGATCTAGGCAAACAGATATGTGACGCTGACCTTGTTCGCTTAGCCAGTGCACTAAGTGAAGAAAAGGAGTTGGTCAGAGAAACATTTTACCGCTTTGCCAACGAAGTTGTGGAACCACTGGCAGAGGAGATTCATCGCCAAGATCTAGATATTCCTGATGAGATTTTAAAACCTGCCGCCGAGCTCGGGTGTTTTGGTACTTGCATTCCAGAGGAGTATGGCGGCCTGCAACCCAACGATAGGCCGGACAGCTTAGGCATGATTGTTGTAACTGAAGAGCTTTCTCGGGGTTCATTGGGGGCGGCGGGGAGCTTAATTACTCGCCCAGAAATTGCAGCGCGTGCCTTGCTAAGCGGTGGCACTGAGCAGCAACGTCAGCAGTGGCTGCCACAACTGGCGTCTGGCGAAACGCTCTGCGCTATATCCATCACAGAACCTAATACCGGCTCTGATGTTGCTGCTGTGTCGTTAAAGGCAACCAGAGTCCAACGGGGGTGGACTCTCAATGGAGCTAAGACTTGGTGCACATTTGCGGGAAAATCAGAGCTTCTAGTCGTGCTGGCGCGCACAGAACCAGATGCGAGTTTGGGTTATAAAGGGCTCAGTTTATTTTTGTTACAAAAGCCTTCTTATTCCGGTCATGAGTTTATTCACCAACAGGAAAATGGAGGAGCACTAACGGGCAGGGCTATAGCTACCTTGGGTTATCGAGGTATGCATTCTTTCGATTTGTTTTTTGAGGACTATTTTGTCCCTGATGACAGCTTGCTTGGTGGTGACGCTGGTTTAGGTAAAGGGTTTTACTTCACTATGGCAGGCTTCGCCGGTGGCAGAATTCAAACTGCAGCAAGGGCCACTGGGTTGATGCAGGCAGCTTTCGAAAAAGCACTAAGCTATGCCAAAGACAGAAAGGTGTTTGGCAAAGCAGTGGCCGACTATCAGTTAACGCAGATTAAACTAGTGAGAATGTTGGCTGCTTTAAATGCGTCGAGACAATTTAGCTACGAAGTGGCAAGGCTCATGGATGACGGCGGCGGTCAAATGGAAGCTAGCTTGGTCAAACTATATTCTTGCCGTGCAGCCGAGTGGATTACGCGTGAAGCGCTGCAGATTCACGGTGGAATGGGTTACGCGGAAGAGGCTGCGGTGAGCCGATATTTCGTTGATGCGAGGGTGCTGTCGATTTTTGAGGGGGCTGAAGAGACACTCGCGCTAAAGGTGATTGCTCGTGAACTCATCGCCAAAGCCAGCTAGTACTCATCAATGCGTGACGAATAAGACAAAGAAATTAATCAGAAAGGCATATGACAATAAACCCAGACTATTTACTCAATCGCCAGTTTTCTAGTATTCGCCAAAGCTACAGCGAAAAAGACTGCATGCTGTATGCCTTGGGTGTTGGCCTGGGAGAAGATCCATTAGATGAGGAGTGTCTTCGTTTTGTTTTTGAGGAAGACCTAAAAGTAGTGCCCAGCCAAGCTGTCATGATGGCTCATCCAGGCTTTTGGGCGAAAGAAGACGACATAGGTATGGACTGGCTGAAGTTAGTACATGCAGGCCAAGAAATCATATTTCATAAACCAATGCCTACCTCTGGCACTGTTGAAGCCACAACTCGAATTACTCAAGTCAGTGACAAGGGTGTGCGGATTGGCGCGTTGATCGAATTTGATCGAGTAGTACGTGACGTCGAAACTGGTGAAGACCTGTGTACTATCGTCACAACCATATTAGCTCGAGGCGATGGTGGCTGCGGCGGTGGACGCAAACCTTCACGCAAAGTTAATTTGATTCCTAAAACTGAACCTGATTTCGTTTGCGATATGCCTACCCAGCCACAGCAGGCGCTTCTTTATCGGCTATCGGGTGATTACAATCCGCTGCATGCCTCTCCTAGCAAGGCCAGAAGCGTTGGCTTTGACGGGCCAATCTTGCATGGTTTGTGCACCATGGGAATGGCGACACATGCGCTCTTAAAAACTTGCTGTAATTACGACACAACGAAGTTCAAGCATATACGGCTTAAGTTCTCGGCGCCGGTGTACCCTGGTGAAACCATTCGAACAGAGATTTGGAAAAATGGCAAAGAGATTTCTTTTCGCTGCAAATCGTTGGAACAGGATAAAGTTGTCATTAACAACGGCTATTTGCTAATCGATTAAAACGGAGCTGTTTTGCAAAACTTATTAAAGGGAATTAGAGTCATCGAGGGCAGTGCCTTTATCGCCGCCCCTTCCGGTGGCATGACTCTGGCTCAGCTTGGCGCCGATGTCATTCGTTTCGATATGATAGGTGGTGGAATTGATTATCGGCGTTGGCCAATAACAAACTCTGGAAAGAGTTTGTATTGGCACAGCCTTAACAAAGGCAAACGTTCTATTGCCGTGGATTTCAGGAAACCGGAAGGCCAGGAATTACTAACACGACTTATTGCAGCACCGGGTAAAAGCTCGGGGATATTTCTCACTAATTTCCCTGCGAAGGGCTGGCTAGCAGATGAAAAACTGCGCGTTCAGCGCAAGGATTTAATCTATTTGAATCTGGTTGGCGATAGACACGGTGGCAGTGCATTAGATTATACAGTGAACAGCAAAGTCGGCATACCCTACTTAGCCGGAGAAAAAGAGAGGCAGGGCACAGGAAAAGCCGGCGGCCAAGAATCCAGTACCCCGATCAATAGTCCATTTCCTGCCTGGGATGTCATTGCAGGCCAACAGATAGCCCTTGGCCTTTTGGCAGCAGACAGGCACCGACTTCTCACTGGCCAAGGCCAGTTTATAAAACTCGCACTCGCCGACGTTGCATTGGCGACCATGGGGCATCTTGGATACATCGCTGAAGCGCAGTTAAACGACCAAGCACGCGCGCCGGTGGGCAATCATATTTTCGGAACTTTTGGCCACGACTTTGCTTGCAGTGACGGTAAACGGGTAATGATCGTTGGGGTTAGTCCTAATCAATGGCGTGCGATAGTGGAAGTCACGGGTACGACTGGGAAAGTGACTCAGCTGGCCGATCAATTAAAGCTGGATTTCAAAAAGGAAGGCGATCGCTATCAGGCCCGAGAGCAGCTAAAGGAATTGTTCCAGCCTTGGTTCGCAGGATTTGATTTTGAGACCGTGAGCCAAGCCCTTGAGGAGGCTGGTGTATGTTGGGGGCCTTATCAAACCATAAAAGAAATGGTAGAAACCGACCCAGATTGTTCTACTGAAAACCCCCTGTTCAGTCAGATCAACCAGCCAGGAATTGGTTCGATGTTAGTGCCGTCTCAGCCTTTAAATTTTTCGGCAGTGGCACAAAACCCTCCAAAACCGGCACCATTATTAGGTGAGCATACCGATCAGATACTGGCTCAAGTTTTGGAGATGGATAGTATTGAAATTGCCAAACTCCACGACAGTGGCATCGTTGCTGGGCCAACATCTGATTAGCAGTACTGTCTGCTAAAGCGTCCAGTTAGCTTAAGCCTGCTTGTGTCTGCTAATTTAAGCTTCAAGGGGCTTGCTGGCGGGGCTGTTTTGTCTTTCTGTTCTTCAGCTTACCTACCTCTTTTCCTTCCTCTATTTCTTCCCCTCTCTCTCTCTCAGCCTCCAGTCTCCGAGCCAGTCTATTCCTCAAAAACCCGCCGTCCCTAAAAATTGCTGTCTATACTTATAATGGTCCACTCCGGTTGGGCGTGTCTATTACTGAAAAAATTGAAGAACAGGGATATACAATTAGCAATATGGTTGAGAGATGGATAATGGACGCTAGCAATGAGGTGGATGTCTTTAGTAGAGGCAGCATTCAAATGACTTTTGAATTGCTTCGAAAGAGTAATCCAAGACTGGCGCTGGCTGTGCGCAATATCGCTGGTGGCGAGCCTCTTTCCAAAAATTTTGATGATCTCCTTGATGACAAGAACAGCGATCACTTTCGCGTGGAAATGGATTCAAAAGAAGTAAGAGAAGTGGTCGAAGAGCTAATGTTTTTTACCCACCCCGACGCGGTCGATATTAACAACCCGAGTGTTAATATTCTGGCGCGAACCCTCATGCAAGACTGGTTATTACTGGCCCACCAAATGGTTGTTAAGCTCACAGATGAGAGCCCGGCAATTAGGGTTATGTCACCCAGCCACCCGACAGCGGAATAATTTGCCCAATCATATGATTGCAGTTTTTGCTAGCCAAATAAGCCGCAAGTTCTGCGGTTTCCTGTGCGTCACCGATTTTATTCGTTGGCACATTTTTTTTCACGTGATCAAGAAATTTCGCGTTGTCCAATATATCATCAGGATAGTAGGTGTCGTTGTTGATGTAGTTTTGGGCAATTGCATTAACGTGAACGTTGTTCCGAGCAAGCTCTAACCCTACAGCCTTCAGAAACGCATTTTGTGCGCCCCGTGCTGCACAATAAGCCGCATTGTTGGCAATCCCTTTTATTGGCGCCGCGCTGGTTACGCCTATAATCTTGCCAGCGCCTCGCTCAATCATCTGCGGTGCAACAGCTCTTACTAAGTACATAAGCGGATTCACTAAAGAATCAAACAGTTTTTGCCAATCATCATTTCGAATATCTTGAACCGGTCCAGTCATAGGCGGCTCTGCTAGGTTAGCAACCAATATATTGATGGCACCGGCAGAGGCAATTAACTCCTCAACCGATTTTTGTGACTCCATGGGATAACCGCCGGTAATAACCTTAATGCCAAGCGATTCAAACTTGTCTTTAATCACGCGACCCATATAGCGGTCGGCACAGGTAATTAGAGCAGTGCGGTTTTCCATGGTTCAATATTTCCTTAGATTTATTCGGTTGTGTTTTTCCCAGCTACTTTTCGTTCAGCTGTTAATCGATCAGACAAAAGATGCTTAACAAATTTTTCTAAGACTTCATAAGGCTGACAACCCACAACTGCCATCTCATTTGCATAAAACGTAGGTACGCCGGTCACCCCTATTGCTCGTGACCGCTTCCAGTCTTCATCCACTTGTGACTCGAATTGGCGCTCAAGGATTACCTGGCGTGCCGTATCCTCATCAAGGCCAGCGGCAGCTGCTACCTTAACCAATTCATTAACATCTCCAATGTTCACATTGTCGACAAAGTAGGCGCGGTAGAGCAGGTCATGGATTTTATCTCCACCTTCTTGGGTGTCTGCCCATTTGCCAAGTTCTTGAGCGAGCCTGCTATTAAAGGTATGGGTGCGATTGCCATAAGGTAGGCCAGCTTGTGCCATCAAATCTTGAAGGCGTTTTTTGACCTCAGATATATCTCGGCCAGCAAAAAGCTCTGCCAGAGATTGCCCCTCAACAGGGGTTTCTGGATGCAATGGAAAGTGAATCCACCGCGTTTGCACTGGGTAATTTAGTTTAAGCTTATCAATACTCACGGTACTGAGATAACACCAGGGTCAAACGTAGTCGGTGAATATATCTAGGGTAATTTCGCTCACTTAGAATCCTATTAATAATTACTAGAAAAACGTTTTGGGATTCACTAGCGTTAAGTATTTGACGCTAATGCTGTACTGTTTTAGGTAGACTAAATGAGTTCAGTAACTTTAGCAAAAAATGACTTCATGACGGTCAATGCGATAACAGTTGAAAAACTAAGAAGCGCAGTGTGATTGTCATATCCCTATTGATGCTCAATTCTAGCGTAGCTTGGGCTCCCGCTATCGCCAAATCTCTGGTTCGTGGATTCTTTGTCTTAACGCACAAAATGCAAAGTGCCATTTATCCGAATTTTAGTATTTTTTTCAGCCTATGATCACTGACTGAAACTAGAGTTCAAAATGATTGAGTTTGAGTAAAGGCAGCTATGCATTGGTGATCGTTAAGCAGGTAAGAGCTGAATATAATTACAGCTTCAAAAGCTTGGTAAAGTAAGCTTATCGGTACAGCTTCGGGCGGGAAGTTATAGCCTGTTGATTTTTATGTGTATTTTCTAAGGTGTCACGTTGCATTAACGATTTGCTAGGGAAATAGCCTTTTTCGTAATAAGGATTTTATTGGAAAAAATTATTAGGACGAGCCTCTACTATGAAATTGTCACTGACTTGAAAGGTGCCCTATTGAAATAGAAGGAATATTGGGTAAAGTCGATTTGTTAGTTATAATGAAACGGTGGGGGCGTGTATTGCGGCACTCATAAAGTGCATTATTTACGTATAAATGGCAGTCTTTGCAAACATTTACTAGAGAAGAGAGTTTAAATGAATATCTTGCATATTGGAGTATTGGTAATGTTACTAGCGGGTGTTTCAGACAATTCGCATGCACAGTTGCGTCCATTTGTGCCAGTGGATTTTGATGTGCCAACTGTATTTGAGAACGAACATTTTCGAATAAGGACTCTTACAGTAAACGACGTCGTAAAAGATTATGATGCTGTAATGTCCAGCTTAGATCACTTGCAAGGTGTTTTTGGTCCAAATGCTTCATGGCCAACGCCAGAATTAACCTTTGAACAAGACCTGATTGATTTGGGTTGGCACCAAAAAGAATTTCAAATGAGATCAACATTTGCGTACACCGTAGTGACTTTGGATGAAAAGCGTGTGATCGGATGTATCTATATTAATCCGACTAACAAAGGAGAATTTGATGCAGATATTACTATGTGGGTCCGAGCCGATGTTGTGAGCGACGGACTTGATTCAATCTTATTTAACACAGTCAAAGACTGGGTTTCTGAGGATTGGGTTTTTGAAAAGCCCGCATATCCTGGAAGAAGCACAACTTGGGAGCAATGGCTGTCGTTGTAAATTAAGCTGCATATGCTATTGAAGGTTTTAGCGGTACCGCTGCTTATATTTTGCTTTTTCTACAAACGTCTCTTTTTGTAAAGGTATTTATCGTGCGCCGCGCTGCTATCCTTTTGCAAATAGGACACACACTACTGACTGGTCCGCTGTTAGAGATTAAGGGAATGTCAGCATTAGTGGTCCTTTCCTCACTCATTATTATAGCGACGCACCTAATCAGGTATTCACTTAGTTCGGGAAAGAAAGGCTGGGTTAAATGAAGTTGGCATTGCGACTGGATTATTAAATTATCAATACCTTCTTCAGTTTGGCTATAGCTTGGCTCAAAAAAGTGTTAGCCAATAAGTAGTTCTAAGAAGGGGCGCTAAAGTAGGTACGCAAAAAAATAACCGTTTGTGGGGCGCTCAGCTTAATCTAGCGTTTCTAGAAATGTCCATACAGATTATGTCGCAACAAGTTTGATTCCTAGTATTTGATATGAATTTTCGTTAAAGAGAGAATAAGACATGCATGAAATCATCTGCCCACATTGCGATAAGGCATTTAAAATTGACGAGGCCGGTTATGCAGATATTATCAAGCAGGTTCGTGACACCGAGTTCGAGCAACAGTTGCACGACCGGCTTGAGCTGGCCGAGAAGGACAAGCTAATTGCGGTAGAACTCGCAAAGAGCGAAATTGGTAGCGAAATGCAAAAGTCTGCCACCGCTAAGGATGCCGTGATTCAAGCGTTAAATGCACAACTCGATGCAGGGGAAGTGGCGAAGAAATTAGCGGTGACTGAGGCGTTGGGTAAAGTTGAAAAAGAAAAGGATGCGTTAGCCGGCGAGCTTGAGCAGACCAAACGCGATAAGCAAGCGGCATCGGAGCTTGCTGATGCCAAGCTTGCCAAAGAGCTTCAGGAGACGGCTTCAACGAAAGACAAAGAAATCCAGAATTTACAAGCTAAGCTCGACGCTACCCAAATGGAGCAAAGGGTTGCGATCACCGGTGCAGTAAGTGTGCTCGAGAAGGAGCGCGATGAATTGAAGAACGGTCTCAAGCATGCGGAGCTTGAAAAGCAGCTTGCCGAGAAGTTGTTAAGGGACAAGTACGAGACTCAGATCAAAGATCGCGACGATGCGATTGAACGCCTTCGGGATATGAAGGCCCGGCTGTCGACTAAGATGATTGGCGAAACCCTCGAGCAGCACTGCGATACAGAGTTCAATCGCATACGCGCAACAGCATTTCCCAGAGCTTACTTCGAAAAAGATAATGACTCACGTAGCGGTAGCAAAGGCGACTATATTTTTCGCGACTCAAATGATGCTGGGACTGAAATTGTTTCGATCATGTTTGAAATGAAGAACGAAATCGACACCACTGCAACAAAGAAAAAGAACGAAGATTTTCTTAAGGAACTAGATAAGGATCGTATAGAAAAGGGGTGCGAATACGCTGTGCTGGTGTCTCTTCTCGAACCCGACAGTGAACTCTATAATTCAGGTATCGTCGATGTGTTCCATCGCTACCCAAAGATGTACGTCGTACGCCCCCAGTTTTTTCTTCCGATTATCACTTTGCTACGTAATGCGTCAATGAAATCGCTAGAATACAAGACAGAGCTTGAACTTGTTAAGGCGCAGAATGTCGATATTACAAACTTTGAAAGTGATCTTGATAAAGTCAAAACTGCATTTTCAAAGAACTATGACCTCGCCTCAAAGAAGTTTCAGATAGCAATCGATGAGATCGATAAGTCCATCGATCATCTGCAGAAAACGAAGGATGCTTTGCTTAGTACAGACCGAAATCTTCGTCTTGCAAATAATAAAGTACAGGATGTGACGATCAAGAAACTGACTCGGCGTAACCCTACTATGGGAGCTAAGTTCGACGAACTAGAAAATAAAAGTGACTCGGGTGGAGAATGACGCGCAGGTCTGCCGGCTTATAGGTGTAAAGGGGCACAATAGCCCTCCGGATACATCCGTTACTCAGTAGCACTAAAAATTATTTTGCAGGTGAATTGCTATTAAAGTTTCTGGATTTCCTCGCCTCTTAAAAATAAGGCGCCAAGTCAAAACGAAGTTTATTAGTAAACTAGAATAGAAAAGCCGCCAACTACTACTATTCACAAGTTTTAGAGTGCCAAAGATGACTATCAATTTCAGAGCGCTTAGTGAAAACGATGCTAATTATGCAAACGTTTTCGATCTATATGAAGAAGCTTTTTCAGATGCCCAGCGCGTGCCGCCACGGATTCTAAGATACAGAATGAGAAATGGAAAAGCAGGTTTCAACATTATCTACGAACATGAGCTCTGGATCGGCTTTATCTATAACGTCGAGTATATAGACATCGTGTTTGTGCAATTTTTTGCAATATCTGAATCGCTTCGATCTCGTGGTTATGGAAGCAAGGTAATGGATTCGATGGTAGAATTTTATTCTGGAAAGAGAATTGTACTAAACATTGAAGCCCTCGACGAGAAAGCAGAGAACTCTCAACAGAGAATAAAGCGCAAAGAATTTTATGAAAAGAATGGTTTCAAATCTTCAGGGTATATCGTGAAAGAGCCGGCGCAACGACTTGAGATGCTGGTACAAGGTGGTGTTATTACTAAAGAAGAAATAGAAAAAATGTATAAATATCTCATGGGCAATATTCTTGTTTTTTTATTTGGGCCTAAAATTACAAAAATTTGATGACTTTTCTCGGCTCGCTCACCATGGTCAACGTTTTTATCTAGGTGAAATTTTGATAAGCCACCAAAAATTGAACACGTCTGTGTTTACCTCGAAACCTCCCATTTCCTTATTCCTTGCAAGGTTCGGTTAGGGGCGTCTCAATTTCGAGAAACCCCGTTGCGGTATAGCTCATAGCGGCAAGTATTAATTTACAAAACACTACTTTGGTTCAGCAGATAAAAATATTTTCATTTCTTGAGTAACCTTTCTCTTCTGTGGTCGTCTTAGTGAATAAGGGCGCACACCTGACTTAAATTGATAGAACAGTAAATTATTGGGGAAAGCATTATGAAAAATCAGATTTATTCAATGGCAGTCATGATTGCGTTGGTTATCCCTTCATTAGCCAGTGCCGATGCTGAAACTGAAAAAGTGCAAGATAACAAAGTGGTAGTTAGTTACAACCCGGCGGAAGCTTCTACCGCCTCGGGACGTATTGAACTTGAGCGTCAGATTCGCCGCGCAGCGTCGGAGGTTTGTGGTCCACAACGGATAAGCAATGCAGGTTCGCTTGCGGAGTATGTGACCAATCGCGCTTGCTTCGAAGAGGCTGTAACAGCGGCGCTAGCAGAGGTTTAGCCTGTATTGAAACCATAGATTAAGAGTTCAGAGGGATTAAAAATAATTCCTTTGGGCTTAGCCTGAAAATATGCGCACAGTGGTTTTGGAGTATTTTAGTCTTGGAGTTTTGTGTTAATAGACAGTAGGTCGTTAGAATCAATTACGCTCATGGTCGTTCCATTAAACTCACACATGAGCTGGCTTAAGCGACTATCTCGGCTATTTCTTATTTGCTAAACTTCTTCTAGATCTCGAAAATATGCGTTGTCGCTATCTTAAAAAAAGTAGCTATCTTGGAGTTCAGGTAGCATTAGTATGCTTGTGCGATTGAATTTTCGGTAGTCTATTAAAGACAGTGTTTCGCTATTTCTTTTCTTCTATTTCCGTTCTGTATTACCTTCCCCTAGTCCTCGATTGGTGCGATAGTCCAATACTTATGTGTGTCATAACATCACAGGAATTAGAAATTAAGAGGCAAAACCCATGAAATATGTTTATTGGTTTTTCGGACTTTTGGTTGGAATACCAGTCCTACTCATTGCAATTCCGATAGTGGCTTCTGAACTCGGGGGAGAAGTGGTTACTTTGGAGAGGGCTGAAGAGGATGGCGAATCTAGTCGGGTCCGAGTTTGGATAGTCGATAATGATGATGCATCATGGATAGAGCATGGCGACTCAGAGTCTTATTGGCTCGGTCACCTGCTGGACTCAAATGAGGTGGTGCTCGAGCGTGGAGGTGACACTAGAAGTTATGAAGGCACTCCAGACCCCGGTTCTCATGAGCGCTATCATGACCTACGCAGGCAAAAATATGGCTGGGCAGATCAGCTTATAGAACTGTTCAGTGGTGGACGGATAAATTGTGACGGAGTCCCAGTTAGGTTGGTAGTATCTAATGAGGCCTAGTATTCAGCTTGTCTGTGTGGCTTGGTAATGATTTTGAGAGCTCCTCTTCAGCCTTCCTACCAATTGTGTTGGCTGGATAATAAGGAAATCAGGGTAGCGGTACGTTGTAGAAACATTAATATGGGCGTATCGGCTCATAAAAAGAATAAGTAATTATGAACTTAGAAAAATCTAAAAAAAGAATCTCTAAAAGAGCAAAAATGGGCTTTCAGGGCTATCCAACGATTGAAATAAGCTATTTGGGGCCAAATGATAGCTTGGCAAACGAAGTTATTCTGACGCTTGTGCTGGAAGAAGGTGCAGAGCATCAAACCGAAAGGTTTATCACAGCAAATGAAATACGAGAGGATGAGACTATTCAATCTGCAATAGTGAAAATGATAGAGCGATCGGGTGCTCAATCAGTTGTTTTAAGCGAAGGCGTGAAACCCAACGCAGTATAATAGTTGCCGCCTCAGCGTTGTCGATACATAGCGCGCCGTGCATCACTTTAGGACGCCAGTGATAACAAATTATCGAATAAGTGGCCTATGTTTGGCCAACGCTCGTATGAACAATATCGCTTTAGCTCAGAACCTAGGACCTTATTAATGCTGCTTACCGCGGAAGAAGAATCGAGAATTATAGAAATGGCTTGGGAAGACCGTACTCCTTTTGAAGCTATAGAAGAACAGTTCAGCTTGAATGAGTCGGCAGTTATCAAATTTATGCGCGGTAGCTTAAAACCTAGGAGTTTTAAGGTATGGCGTGAAAGAGTCAGTGGGCGAGCTACTAAGCACGTAAAACTTCGAAGTGAAGATGTGAGTAGAGGCTATTGCCCAACGCAGTATAAGCACCGCTAAGTTAGAGAAAGAGGCTGAAAACCGAGCTAATTAAGCGACTCAGTTGCGGTAGCACATTACGGTAGGGCAGTGGCCCAGGGAAAAAATGGCGGGACATTAGCGTTTATGTCTATCAAAAGCGGGGAATACCAAATGTCTGATACCGCTGCGCCGACTTTAAGCGGCGATGATTTTGTGGCGCCGGGTTGCGACGCATTATTGAAAATCCTGTATCAAGATGAGGATATTTTGCTGATCAATAAGCCAAGCGGCTTGCTTAGCTTGTCGGGTAAAAACCCTCGGAATTGGGATTCGGTTCATTACCGTTTGGTTCACGGCCAAGAGGGAATGAGTCCTGCTTTTGCGGGGGCAATACTGCCGCATCGGCTTGATTTTGGGACATCTGGCCTTATGCTCGTGGGACTCAATTCAGCGTCTGGGCAACACCTGAACAAACAGTTTCAATCCCGTACAATTCAAAAGCGTTACCTAGCTCAGCTAGAGGGCTGGATTGGTGACGATCAAGGGAAGATTATCGCGCCCATCGCGAAGGATAAAAAACAATTTCCGCGGGTAAAAATTTGCCACATCACTGGCAAAGAGGCAATAAGCCAATACAAAGTAATACAGCGCCTAGAGCAACCGCGCCGGACCTTAGTCCAATTCACTCCTCATACGGGCCGTACCCATCAGTTACGGATACACAGCCAATCAATAGGTCACCCAATTCTTGGCTGTGATTTGTATAGCAGTAATTCTAGCGAGGGGATGGCAGACCGCTTGCTCTTACACGCAAGTGATCTGTATTTTGAACATCCAGCTAGCGGCGATCAACTGCATAGATATTGTCCCTGTCCGTTTTAGTCGGCAAACTAATAGGATAAGTCCATATTTATTTAATTCACAAATTATTCCGTCAAGAATAGTAGAGTTACTTGATTCTATAATATGGGAAAATCAATGTGATTCTTATCGCTTTGGCGATATTTTGGTTTATGACTTTGATGTGTAGCACGTAAGTGGAAAGTTAAGACGCTCAATGAGCCTTTGAAGTTGATTAAATATAAATCTTGGGCAAATCAGATCCCTTAGCCCGCGCTGTCAGAAATTTCGGATACTGAGCCTTTTAAGCTTAGACAAACTAATTTTAAAAATATTTCATCAACTCTCAATCATGTTTTTGTAGTAGACGATATTTTCAAATCACATTTGTTAGGCGTCACCCTTGGATATCTGTAGAGAAATACAGACATATTTCTTCTTTTTTTAAAGTTACGTGCTCAACAAAAAATATTAGAAAAGTGGTATGTCAACTTTGTCTCTGAATTAACATTAGGAGCCCTCGAGAAAATTATTAAATATTATTTTGTCGGTGGCGGAAAAGGTGAAATGTCTGTTACTGAAATAATATTCCATATTGTTAATCATGAAACTAACCATAGAGGCCACTGTCAGTGGCATGATGTATCAGAAACCATCAGTTCCGCCTGAAAATGACTTGACGGTACATTTGAGAGATGCT
>JBLHTH010000086.1:0-13492 GCA_047627195.1 Pseudohongiellaceae bacterium
CGCTGGGCCACTTGATTTCAACGATGGCATCGTCACTATTGGCTGGGATCAATTTACGGAAAACTGGATAGCAAGAGCCGGCCCCTCGGCTTCAGGCTCTTCTTCTACAATTACTCGCCTTGGCTATTTCCCAAATGTTGATGGCAGTTTTCAATTCAACAGCTTGCATAGCGGAGAATTCGCTATTGCCGTCATGATCCATGAAATGATGCATCTTCTCGGCTTGGGACATTCGGACAACCCTGTTTCAATCATGACACCGCTAGTCACGCGCTATAACTCACCACAAGCTGATGACATTGCTGCTCTTCAAGCAATGTATGGCCCTCCTGACACGCTGGTTATTCCCACTATTAGTATCGATCTTAGTGCACCAGCACAGCTCGGCTTTTCAATTAATGACAATGATTCGGGCTTAGTTGTCCGCAGAGCAGGCGGAGTCGACGACATATCCAGCTTCAGCAATGTAGATTCCAGCTTTGCGAGCCGAGATCAAATTTTTTTGAAGTTAAATTACAACGGCGCGACGGCCGGCGCTGCAATACAAGTTTATCTGACCGACCCAAATGGTTTCACTAATTTGGACAGTTCCTACGAATTGGGGTTTAGCAGTCGTGTCGAATTCTTCTTTATGGCTTTTGCTGAGGCACTTACCCCTATTGCCGGCCAGTGGAAATTGCAGGTAGGTTTAGGTGGGAGTCTAATCAAAGAATTGACATTCAACGTCAGCGAGCGTGCTGTTGAATTTAATAGAGGGCCAACAGCAGCCCTATCGATCATCAGTCAAAGCGATGGCCTGTATGAATTTAGCCTGACGACTAGTGATCCAGATGGAGACAATATAATAGTCGATTGGCATATTCCGGGCGAAGGCAGGATACTTAATGCAGCCACAGTACTAAGTACAACGGTGGCAGCTTCTACCCCAGTAAAAATGTATGCAACGTTAAGAGACGATGGAATTAAAAAGGATGGCACAGCCTCAGGAAGTGGTTTTGGCGCTTTGGTAAGTCAATATCTAGTCACACCTGCCTCAACCAATGTGCCAACCTATTTTGCAAAAGAAAAAATATTACATATACCCAGCCTATCCCTCAGCGGCCAAAATTTCGCTCTTAATCTTAAGCTTACTGCTCTTGCCGGCGTGCAATTCAAACTCGTTGATCTTTACCCGGTGCAAAATAATGTTGCAGCAAGCGCAAGCATCAATCTCACTACTTTTGAATTGTCTATTCCTCGAATTATTTTACAAAGCGATGGCGTTAACACCGAACTAGGCAGAGTGATATTTGACTTTATTGCAGGTTCAGCTCCCGTAAAGTTTGCTCCGCGACTTTAATTAAATGACATAGTTTACCAGCAGTCTATTCATCGTTTACACGAAGCTTAAAAAATTCATCGACATTAAAGTTGACTGATAGGATATGAAGATAAAAGTAGAGAGAGAGAGAGAAAATAATAAAAAGAGAAATAACCACGGCTGCGCAAGCCCAAGCAAGCAGCGCTTAGCCCTGCCGACTTACGATTATTGATGAATAACCTCACGTAGATAAGCAATAGCCTCTGACACTGTGCCGCCGTCTACATCAACAATTTTATTAGCTTCGCGCATTGTGTCATCTGACACCTTACCAACCAAAGCTTGTAAGGTGTGCACGAATTTCTGATTCTTAGAGGCTATTGGAGACACAATCAGAAAACCATCGTATGGAAGTAATGCTCCGCGCGGGTCAGCCAACATAACAAGGTCGTAAGCGGCGATGCGGCCATCAGTAGAGTATGCAGTTATAACATCTACCTGGCCATTACTTACCGCGGTATACATTAAGGTGGTATCGAAAGTTAGCTTTTCAGCAAAATCAATTGAATAGGCATCGCGTACAGCGACCCATTCAGGTCGCCCGAAAAATTCTAAGTCGCCACCAGCAATCAATTGAGCTGCGATAGGTACCAAATCTTCGATTGAGTTAACACCTAATTCAGCGGCCCTAGCTTTTGTCATCGCGAAACCATAGAGGTTCTTGAATCCCATGGCACCAATATTACTGACGTCGTTTGTTTCTTGGATATAGTCAGAGACCTGTTCAAGCACTGCAGCCCTGCCAGGGTTGTCAGATCTCCCCATCACAGTAGCCCAGACTGTTCCGCTGTATTCGAGATAGGCATCGATACTGCCGTCACTAACTGCATCGTAGGCAACAGAAGTACCCATGCCCAATCGAAGATCGACAGTAAAGCCAACACTTTCTAACTCGGCGGCGAGCAAACCGGACATAATATATTGCTCGGTAAAGCCTTTGCCTCCAATGATGAAATCAGCCTTTGGTTTAGGCCACAGCGCGTACGCTGAAAGGGAAAACCCCACCACCGAGGCCACTATCACAGTAAGTTTAATTTGCCCGTACCTCTTAGAAGGCCGGCCCTTGGTTTTGTTTTCAAACAGCCATTGGATTCCCGCGATGAACCAATCAAGTGACACGGCCAGTGATGCAGACGCCAGGGACCCTACGGTAACCGCAACAAGGTTGCGTGTTTGCAGGCCAGTAAATATATAATTCCCAAAACTGGTGGCGCCCACCAAGGTCGAAAGTGTTGCTAGACCCACGGTCCAAACGGCAGCGGTTCGAATCCCAGCAATGATGACCGGCATCGCCAATGGAATTCTTACCTTGATTAGGATTTGTGTTGAAGACATCCCAATACCTTGTGCTGCCTCTACCACTTCTGCCGGCACAGTTTCCAAACCGGTAACTGTGTTGCGTACAATAGGCAGCATAGAATAAAGCGTTAAAGCAATTATCGCTGGCAAGAAGCCAATCTCACCACCTAACATTGCCACCACCAAGGCTAAAATTGCAACGCTAGGAATTGTCTGGATAATGCTGATGATCGAAAGTAGAGGTTGTTTTGCTCGCGCTGACTGGGTGGCAACAATACCCAGCGGCACGCTTACAAGGATTCCCAAAAACAGCGCAACTAAGGTGAGCGCCAAGTGACCCTGAAAATAAACAGGCAATAGTTGCAGCTGGTCCTGCAAGTTAGTGTCCATTAAGTATTCACTTTATGGTCTGCGCATTGGCAGAGCGCATTAGACGCTCAAGACTATCAGCGCGGCGCCTAGGAGTTTCCACCAGATCTTTTACATACTCATGCTGTGGGTTTTGTAAAAGCTGTGCTGGAGTATCAATTTGAAGAATTTGTCCGTCTTTCATGACAGCGATGCGATCGGCCATCAAAAGAGCTTCTGTCATGTCGTGAGTAACCATAATCACAGTCAAGTTCAATTGCGTCTGAATACGTTTGAATTCCTCCTGCAGCACAGCTCGGTTTATCGGGTCCAGGGCACCAAATGGCTCGTCCATTAACACCACTTCTGGTTTGGCCGCTAATGCCCTTGCTACCCCTACACGCTGTTGCTGGCCACCGGATAATTCATCTGGCATACGATCGGCAAATTCAGCATAGGGTAGACCAACAAGTTCAAGAGTTTCCTTGCAGCGCCTAACGATTCCAGTCTTACTCCAATTGAGCAGCTGTGGCACGGCGGCTACATTTTCAGCAACGGTATGATGGGGAAACAGACCGATACCTTGAAAAACATAGCCAATATTACGCCTTAGTGATTCAGGATTCTGATCGAGAATATTTTCGCCGTTAACGATGATTGTGCCGCCGCTTGGCTCTTCTAGGCGGTTTATCATTTTTAAAGTAGTGGTTTTACCGCTTCCTGATTCACCGATAAGCCCAAGTAGCTCACCTTTACTCACCGTAAATGAGGTATCCGCTACAGCAAAACTGCGGCCACCATCGAAAGATTTTTGAATGCTATTGAGTTCAATCATGATTACGCAGTCTAACAAGGCACGAGGAACACCGCCAATCTGAGCCAACCTCCTCTAAACAGCTGGTAATCTCCGACTTTGTTTTATAGAGTTTTAAGCCTGTGGTACGTTAAAAGGCTGTGCCACTAATTTAGGAGAGGCGAAGCTTTTTACAAAAGACGAAGCAGATGATAGTTGACGAGGGTCACTGCATCGCTTAACCAAGCATGCGATGAATGCACTCTGATGACATTAAATGAGGCATTAACGAGGACAAAGAATATGAGCCCACCAGCACGCCTTTTCTTTGCCGGTATGGGTGAGCCAATCATCAATATTAACTAGGACCGAGAGATGCAAAAGCCAATGGCTAAGAAAGACTTTCAAGCATTTGAACTTGAATACTGTCAGTCAATTTGGGAACAGAAAGTAGAAATAAATCTGACCGAAAGCGGGGTTCACCCGGTAACCCTGTCTGAGCTAATTGGCAATGATCGCTATCTTCAGGAAAAGCTTCTCTCTTTAGAGATCAACTACCCCCATGTAAACGGTATTCCTTTGCTTCGAGAGCGCATTGCGGCTCTTTACAATAATGCCGGCACAGAGAATGTTCTGGTTACCGTGGGTGCCGCAGAGGCAAATCAGATCACGATACAAACGCTTATTCAGGCAGGTGATGAAATCGCAACAGTCACCCCCACCTATAAGCAGGTCTGGGGTATAGCCGAGAACCTAGGCGCAATTGTTAAACCCTTCTTTCTCGACTCTGAAAACAATTGGGCATTGGACATCGAGCACTTGAATGCGCAGGTTAGCGATAAAACTAAAGTCATCGCCGTGGTAAACCCAAACAACCCAACTGGCCATATCTTTACCGAAGTGGAGATGGACGCCATCGTTGCTGCTGCTGATCGAGTTGGCGCTTGGATTTTGGCAGACGAGGTTTATCGCGGAGCCGAGCGAGAACAGATAAGCGAAACCGCCTCTTTTTTTGGACGCTATAAAAAAGTCATCGCAATAGGATCGATGAGTAAAGCCTATGGCCTACCCGGCCTTAGAGTTGGCTGGATTGTAGCCCCCCCTGATATGGTGGAAGATATTTGGCGGCGGCACGAGTACTCGACCATTACCGCTACAATGTTAAGCAACCACCTCGCAGCTCACGCGCTTTCTGCCGATGTTCGCCCCCGCTTAATCGAACGTGCGCGTCAATATATTAGAGGCGGCTACCCTGTTCTTCAGCGGTGGATGGATTCTCAGTCTGGCTTATTTAGCTACACCCCTCCGCAGGCATCTGCAGTGACTTTTATTCGCTATGACCTAGACATTAACTCAACCGATTTAATGCATAAGCTCATTGAAGAAACCGGCGTATTTGTCGCTGCGGGAGACTCCTTTGGAATGGATAAACATCTGCGCATAGCGTTTGGGCAAGACAAGTCAGTATTGGAAGATGCCTTTGCTCGGATAGAAGGTGTGCTTAAACGACTTTAAAAGGAACCGTATTGGGGTTGGACCAAAACCTAAATTAGAAAATGGCTAAAACAGATAAAAGGTGGGAAGACGAGAAAGTGAGGGGATACAAAGATATAAAATAAGTAGGCGTCAATACGGAGCGCTGTTTGGCCCCGCATCTGACTCCACACCATCTCTGCCAGATGCGTCTCTACCTCTTCTCAATGTCTCAGAGGCTCTTTCTGACAGGCCTCCATCCAGACCCACTGTTACAAAACGAAAGCCCTCTTGCAGGCGCCGCTCAACAGTATTTTGGTTTGTTGTGATCGCACATGCCACCGCATTTTTCAGGCAGCTTTCAAGCACTGCCTGAATTGCCGCCTCAACCTCTGGCGCTGCCGCACTGGCGTAACCCATATCTGCACTTAAATCAGAAGGCCCGATAAAAATAACACCTATCCCTGGGACTGATAAAATATCGTCAATATTTGCAACGCCCTGCTCTGTTTCGATTTGAATTACAGCAAGTAATTCCCCCGCTAAGTCGAGCGGCCATACATCGGCTTTCGCATAATAATCTGCCACACCCCAGTACCAAACTGCGTTGGATGGATTTCGCCCGCGCAGTCCATTAGGTTCATAGTCTTGTGCACCTTTGAGCTGAGGATAACGTGTGGCACGAACCGCTAATTCAGCTTCCGCCCTAGTGCTTATAGATGGATACATAACTCCAAAAGCACCAACGTCTAGTACCTGTTTGGCTTGTGCTAAAAAATCTTCCTTGCCCGTTGCCGGAATCCTTACTATAGGAATCACATCCGGCTGCAGATTGCCCTTCTCAGCGATTGTTCTTTTATCAGTCATGCCAAGAAGAAACAGACGAAGTTTTTCTACATCAAACGGCGCATGCTCCATGTCAATGATGACGAAATCCAAACCCGATCTTGATAAAGATCGGGCATTGTTCAACGAATAATCAAAAGACAGCAACCCAAAGGCTGGCGAATCATTTTCCAGCAGTTCGATTGCTTTGTTCAGCCGAACAGGTGAGTCTTGGGCAAGACTACTAAGCCCAAGGCTGGCTATGCCAACTGCCAGCACTAATCTAGTGAGTAAGCTCACGAGGGCGTTCTACTTGGCTACCCAAGGAGGCTGAATCAGCAGCGCCGGATCTGCATCGGCCTTAGGTACAAACTTCTGCGAGCGACCGTACTGATTATCACCCCCGTAGAGGCTGCCTTCAGAATCCACTGAAAAAGTATGTACTTCAATATAGCCATCCGGCAGCTCACGAGGAACTAACCAGGTATAAAGATAGTTGCCTTCAAAATCCAAATTAATGAACCGCAGTGGGCCAAGATCAGTAATCCAAATGCTGTCGTCGTTAACAATAATATCCAGTGGCAAAGTAAATCCGTCCCAGACGTCGACAAAGTCCATTACCGCCGGGTCGTCAGTAGTTCTAAACACGTTGATTCGCCCGCCCAGTCGATCTAGGCCGAAAATTAAACCGTCAGGACCAACACCCAAAGCGTGAATGCCATCAAACTGACCGGGCCCTTCACCAAAGCCACCAAACTCACCGATATAATTCAGATCGTTGTCCATAATCATAATGCGATGGTTATCTAAACCATCGGCAATAAGAATTCGGCCATCAGGCAAAAACGCAACATCTTGAGGGCGAGCGAAATGGCTCTCATCGGTTCCCGGCACAAGCTTTTCGCCAAGTGTTAGCAGTAATTCACTACCATCATTTGAAAACACATAAATTTGGTGAAAGGTTTCATTGATAACCCAAACACGGCTTTCAGAATCATAGGGGCTAATTCTCACCCTGTGCGGACCGGGACCGTCAGAATCTTCACACAAATAGTCCCATTGATTCCAGATTTCTTGCACTTCTCCGTCACCGTTAACGGTGTACAGACAATTTTGCCATGTTCGGCGCGTTGTATCACGAAGCACGTTCAGACCCATGTCGCCGGCAAAACCAAGGAAATCTTCAGGAATCGGATATGGCAGAACCGTCTCACCTCGTTGAGCAATAATAATGCGATCTGGTGATTCCGCCCAAACCCCGGAATTGCCACCGAAGGCAAAGCCTGGCTCCGCAAACGGGTCGTGCCAAAGAGACACTATGTCATAAGGGCTTTCGCCGATGGGGCCGCGTGCATTACCCTCCTGCGCTTGTATGGCAGTAGAAAATAGTCCGGAAGCAGATAGAAGGGTAAACGCGCTGATTACTTGAATGAATCTAGGTATTCTTAATGTCATGATGAGCCTCTTATGGTTCGAACTCTAACAGTTCTACTCCAATTAGAGGGTAAGCGTGCCCCAGATGCAAGAGCCTGTTGCAAACAGAAACATGTTGGGAAATTTGAGCTAATAAGGGAGAGACCCCACTACCGCGAAAGACCAATAGCTGCCAGTAACGCCGCCCCCGAATTAGGACTAACTAAGGCTTCCTTGTTCATTTGGCTGCTATGTGTTGACCGTACTTTAAGTGTTTGACTCCTCGCTTCTATTTCTCACATAAGAATGCCACAAATAGACTTCAGTAATAATACAACCAATAATAAAGGTTGGTGCTCGCGTAATTCCTATAATCGGTGAAGCGGCTATGAATTCGGGCGGTAGCGAGTTCCCAGCCAATCCTGTGTAATAAAGGATCAGAGTGGACATGGCATAGTATCTTGCTAAGAACATTAAAGAGGCGAGAAAATAGAGCACAGATATTGAGAGCGTTATTAAATAATTGAAATGCTCTTTGCCAATGTAGGAACTGATTAGCACGGCAAACGACGCTGACATCCAATAGTTAAAAAGCGAGTCCATCTAACCCTGTCACGCTAATAATTAGATCGGCAATCTCAAATGTGAACATAATTTGATTCATATGATTAAGGTTCTTGTCATTGACTCATGTTCGGAATATTTGAACACATAACGCCGGTGAGTAGTAACGCCATGCCATGCTTGTTTTCTCGATTGAGTGTTATGTGCCAGCATTACTTCTTTCGCACTTGATACATATATATTAGGCAACCAATGATCCCAGCTATTTCCATTGCGACAATTGCCCGCGCGTACCATATTGAGACAGTAGGGTATTGTAGCTCGGGACCATAAATTCTAGAAAAGGAATGTGCCGCAAAAAAAAATTCATAGCTAGCCAGAACACAAATTAGAGAAAAGGCAAAGAAAAGTGTTGTGACCATGGAGCTTAGGGATTTCACTCCCTGCACAATAGGCAACGATCAAATATCCTGGAACTATAGTCAAATACAGTGCAACTGCCTCCATGCCGCCAGAGAGATTTGCCCTAATTATTTGCTCTAATTCAACTAATTCCATGGTTATCTCTTACTCGAATATTTTGAGGCGCATAACATTTGCATATCTGTTCCACGCGGTATTTTTCTCAATGTGACTGCAAGCGTAACTGCCAACTCTTTTATTATTAATAAAAAATAAATTTATTTATTGGCCGGTCAGTTTAAATACACAGGGTCCCGCATATCGTCAATATGGAGTCCCTCATATTTGGTCTACGTGATTCCAGCGCTCTTAATTTATATCGACTTGTTTTCGTGTAACCGATGTAAAGCGAGCAGGCAACTAGTTTCAGACCTAATTACGCAAGTTCGCGCCACATGTACTATCCTAGTTATCTTATCTTCAAAGTAAAAGGAAGAGTTAAAAATGGCCAGTAAATTTATTTAATACGTGCGTTCTAATATTCGCCTGCAGGGCTATATTTTAGCTACAGAAAAGACCTATTTATTATGGATTCGAAGATTCATCTATTTTACCGGCAATGAACATCCCGCAACTGTGTCTCTTTCTCACATAAGCGCTTACCACACTTCACTTATATGGCCGTAGAGAGGCAAATAAGTATTAATACGCAAAAGACAGCTCTGAATGCTATTGCTTTCCTCTTTGAGAAATATCTAAAACGTGAAATGGGAGATCTGGGGTTCAAGCTTGCCAGCAAACGCCGCCTAATATTCTTTCTATGGATGAGGTTAGGTCAGTTTTTAAAAATCTGGAAGATAGGAATAAACTGATACTTCAACTGTTATACGGTAGCGGGCTTAGAGTGGGTGAGTGTTTGCGCCTTCGCGTACACGATATCGATCTGAATAGGTTTGCTCTCACTGTCCATAATGGAAAAGGGCGTAAAGATCGTCAAACCTTGCTAAGCAAGCAGCTCAAACCTGCATTAGAAGAGCTTTTTATAGGTGCCCTTGCTGTACAGCGAAAAGACAACAAACAAGGTGTTGGTAGTTCTATGACGCCGGCCTTAAGTCGTAAATATCCAGGTGCTTTTAAAGATGAAGCATGAGCCTATATTTTTCCCTCCAACAAACTATGCCATCATCCATTGACTGGCAATATTTGTCGCCATCATTTGCACCCAACAGTCGTCCGCAAATTTCTCAGTGTCGCAGTAGCTTTGGCCGACCTGAAACACAAGCGGGTTACCGCTCACACCTTTAGACATTCCTTTGCTACTCACATGCTGGCAAAAGGGGCTAATCTTCGAACTGTACAAGAGCTGTTGGGGCAGAATGCTGTTTCTACGACCCAAATTTATACACATGTCTTAGGCCGACATTACGCAGGAACCGGTAGTCCACTTGATAGTATGTAACTGTCGATAGAGATGAGAGGCGTATTAATAAGTTGCATCAAGTTGAAGCTTCCCGCAAAGAGTCAAACCTAGAGATCAGTTGCTATCGCGGCAGTTGAATCGGCTAGCCTAGCCAGTCGGAGCAGACTCAGATGCGTTATCAGCCTCAACGCTTGCGAGTTCTGACATTTTCAACACCGAGTTATGCATAGCCTCTAATGTTATTTGAAAACGCTTGGCGTCCTCCGTGCCTATTTCTTTTGCGATAGCTGCAGAATTCAATTCTCTGATTAGGTCGAGCATTCTGTCACCCTCGTTGCGAAGGCTAGTGTACCTGCGCTGGTTTGGGACAAATTTTGCTGATAGCCCCCAAATTCCTGCCTCCATAAGTAATACACCGATAAGTGCAATTGGCACCTGCGCCCGCACATCCAAACTGGTTCCTAGAATAATCGCGCTAAAAACCACTGCGATTCCAACAGCGGTGAGAACCAAGTCAATATTTCGACGTATGCTTTTTCTCAAACTTGTCTCTCCCTACAAAAATAAGCGGCGCACTACTGTGACGCACAAACATCAATTCCGTCATTTAATTAGCGGCATTGCGTGCTTTTAATTTAACTTAGGCCAGCTCTCAACTATCTCTCAACTATCTCTCAACTACCTCCTAACTCCCTCCTACCTCTGGCTGGTGTTATTCCAACGGCAATAATATCTTGAGTTCTGCCAATATCAGCATGCTGCGATCCAAATCCTTTCCAGCCCACTCTAACAATGTGCTGGCATTTGGAGAAACCCGGTCATTAAAAACGACTTCACCGTTGGCTATGACGGTAATACTTTCATTAAAATTTACCTCATCAGGACTCAGCAGCAGCGTAAATTCAGCAGCGCCATCTGCAGACACGGTAAAGCTATTGTCTTGTCGAGTCACAGCCATAATCGCTGGTGATCCACGCTTAGATCTCTTATTAACTACCAGCCAATGGTTTCGGTTATAGCGGTCTGTGCGATCTGCTACCCATTCAAGATGATCCGGAAAAGGGTCTCTAGGGTTTTCCGCCTTAAATGCCTCTATCAACGGAGCCTCCTGCGGCAACCAATTAGTATTGTGGCCACCGTCTTTAATTATTTTGAAAGTGTGACTGACCCCAGTTTCTGCCAACAGTGCAATGAAGGGCTTTACTGATTCAGCAGGATAAAGCCGATCCACTTCGCCATTGACGATATACAGAGGTTTATTTATCAGATTTTCAAAGAACAAACGATAGCCGCCTCCGCTGCTGGCATTGCGAAGCACACCGGGATGACCGATATAGGGCAAAAACGAAGCCCACTGCGTTGGCTGTTTGAAGGCGAAAAAATAAGCTCCCGTGCCGCCATCTGACACGCCGGTTAAACTGACGTGATTTTCGTCTACATTGTAATTTTGCTTAAGCAAATTGAGCAAGGCGGGCAAGTTGTCCGCCTGCATTGACTGCCACCAGTAAGCGTCCTTCCAAGCCGCTGGCACTACTAAGATTCGATCCTCTTTCTTTAGGCTATCGTAACCACGCCGCCACAATATCTCTCCTGACTCCCATTCAGACCGGCCTACTCCGCCATGGAGCATAAACTCCACCGGGTAAGACCGCGCTGCGTCATAGGACTCTGGAATCAAAAAGGCGTAAGGAAAACGAGTGCCGTCCTCACTGAATCGCTCCTGGGCAAGTTCACCCACTGGAACAGATTCATCAAACCTAGGGCCTTTTTGCATCCACTCATAGAGAGCCTGCACATCCGGCGCAGCGGCTATCAATGCATCAGCGCTAGTCTCTCGAGCAGCAGATGTTGTGGCCTGCCAAAAATCAGTAACCAGCTGCCGGGGGTCTGCCGTGCTATCTTGTGCACTTAATGCCGCGCCAACTATTGAAACCGTGATTAGCAGCGCTGTATTCAAAAATTGCTTATACATATTGTTTACCTTGTGCCAATTTAATAGAGCTGACCCATCAAATGAGGATAAAAGTCTATAGATCGATTCTCCAACTCGACAAGCCCCAATAAACAGAATATCCAATGGCATTCAACTAGTTTAAAATGATTCTCTCTTCAGTCTCGCGATGACACCGGCTGATCTTCGCATAGTTTCCATACTTTACTCGTATAAAAACCATGATAGTAAGCGCCAACAACGCAGCTCTTCTCAGACGTCCAAAACCAGCACTTGCTTGGAGAAGTTGGCGGGGCTGGCTTGCTGTGTGTTTTTTGTGCAGCACGTGGCTCTCATTCGCCTCCGCGCAAGGGGGCCAAGAGGACCAAGATAGACGGGGACTTCAAGGCACAGGCGACCTGCCTTTCTTAGATTTAGAGACACCGCTGCGAATGAATTTCGAAGGCTCTTGGGAAAAAGATTTTCGCCGCAGCGACAGCTGGCAAGACGAACTTAACCGCATGATGCAAATAAGACAGGAACGGGCTGGCAACCAGCGCTCTGGCGCCAACACAGGCGGCGGACCGGCAATCTCCATAGGCAACATTAATCTAAATAGTAGCCGCCGAGGTTCAAGTGTAATTGACCTTGCTAGATTGGCCGAATTTATAAGCCGCCAAACGCGCCTAACAATTCTACAGGACCGCTATCAGGTAAGAATTGAGCGAGAGGGTGAGGCGCCGCTTGTTTGCGGCGTTGAGCATGGCAGCCAAGAGGTGTTTACCAGCGTCCACGGATCAGAGGTTTGCAGTTGGGAAAACCAACGTTTGCTGTTCGTTATCACGCTTCCAGGGGACATAACTATCACACATCGTTTTACGGTATCTTCAGATAGAGAGTTATTACAGATGGTAACCGGTATTAGAAGCAAAGGTTCCGCCCCTTTTAACCTAAGACAAGCCTTTAATCGATATGATGCGGCACCAGACCAATATAATTGCATTCAAACCCTAAGCCGCGGCAATGTCTGCAGTCAAAGAACCGAGTTGGAATAACAAGCTAATATGGTGTTGTTTAGTAAATTTTTCCCAAAATGCATTGCGCTCAGCACTGTCCTTGCCTTTTTGAGCTCCTGTGCTCAATCTCCACCGCCGCCTCCGGTAGTCGTTTTAATGCCGTCCGTAGGATCCGTCGAACTGCTCATCGCAAATCGCGCGCCTTCTGAATCGGTGCAATTGGAAATTGGAATTCAAGTTTTTGATAACAGATTGGACGCCGAAGACCGCGAGCGTTTTGAAGACTGGGTATACTCAGAGATTCGTGAAAACGAAGTCAACTATCTCCCTTATGTATTAAGGAACACCCTATTAGAGACCAACCACTGGGGAGCTGTCAGAGTCTTGCCTCAGCCAGACCCCTCGGTGGATATTCAAATTGAAGGTACCGTTTTGCATTCTGACGGCGACCGATTAGAAATAGCCATTGTCGCCACCGATAGCGCAGGCCGTCAGTGGCTTAATAAAACCTATGCTGACACCACCGTGTCAGCCGACTTTCCTGACTCGACTCGATTCACCACAGGTAACCCTTTTAATCCCAACGGCTTTGTCGATCCATTTCAAGATATCTATGACCAAATCGCCAATGATTTATTGCTGACTCGTG
>JBLHTH010000087.1:0-13464 GCA_047627195.1 Pseudohongiellaceae bacterium
CGGCGATTTCCCAGCCCTGATCGGTTTCATCTTGGGGAACGGTATTAAAATTCCATAGGGATTCGCCCGTCTTGGCGTCGATAGCGAGCACGTAACCACCAGCGATATGGCTTTCACTGCGGGTAGTGCCTAGATAAACAACGCCATTGTATATTTGCGGCGCGGTGGTAAACCAATAGCCAACAGAAATCGCGGTGGCAATGCCGGGGTCTTTTTGGTGAAGGACATTTAAAATCACTGGTGCTTGGCCCGCTTCGCCGAAGCCCGGAAGAGGTTCTCCAGTTTTAGCATCGAGCGCGAAGAGGAAAGAACCAGCTGCGGTATAAATCACCCCGTCATCATAAGCCACTCCGCGATGACGAAAAATATAGCCTTCGCGGCGACCACCGCCTAGCTTTCGAGTGACATCATAGGTCCACAGCAAATGGCCGTCTTGTGCATCGAGCGCGTAGACGCTGCCTCTAGAATCGGTCACATACATGACATCGTTAACAATGATCGGCGTGGTTTGATTGCTGACGCCGTCAATAACGCCATGCTGAAATAGCCATTTAGGGACTAAGCTAGCAACGTTGTCTGGCGTAATCTGATCGCTAGGAGAGAACCGTGATCCGGCTAAATCCAGATTATGCAGTGCCCAATCCATGTTTCGCACAGAGGATAAGCCGCTTGCCGAAGGATTTGCTGAAAGCTGGTTGGAGCTAGTAGATTGTTCGTTAGTCTCCTCAGCACCGCCAACGGCAACTGAAATCGAAGTGGTTTCTGGAGGTGGGGAGCAACTGGCCAAAATAGCGGTAAAACTTAAAGTGGCTAGAGTGGTTAAAGTTGTTAATACGCGCTTATTTTTATTTGTAGTCATTGGCGTGTCTCTTTGGCTTATTCATCAAGCTATTAAGGGATATCGGACTATTCGCTCTGCTCCAACATATATTCAACGATGGCTTTTAGCTGCTCGTCACTACAATCAACACAAAGCCCCCTAGCAGGCATGACTCCGTTGAGCCCATTAATGGTATTTTGAACTAAGGTGTCCAAGCCTTTTTCTAGCCTAATTTCCCATTCAATTATATCCCCAACCTCCGGTGCATGAGCGGCGCCAGTGCCATGGCAGGCAAAGCAGGTGTTTTGATAGGTTTGAGCAGGGTCGAAGCTGTCTGCTTCACCAGCATAGGCAAGATTGAGCCAAGGCATGGCAATGGTAATCCCAAGCGTGAATATTAATCGCTTGCCTAAATGATGTTTGGATCCGATTGGTGTTGCAGTGCGGGTTTTCATTTTGGGCCGTATCAGCCTGCTTTAGTATTGAATGAAACCTCACTGTAACCAATTGCCGTTGGGGAATCAAAAAGTTGCTGTAATTGTTCTATCCTTCGATTGGGCTGTCACCTCTGGAAAAAGCCAAGACGAAAAGCCTTAGCAGAGCAGCCTAATTTACTAGGGTGTTGAGAGATTCGCTTTGCGCGAGTATGCGAATCATTGCTATAGCATCCCGGTCTAGTTGGACATACGCCGATTTAAGATACTCTGCAATTTGAACGCCGTTCTCACGTGCATCGAGATCTCGGCTATAGCTAAAGCGAACAAACAGTGAATTTAGTTCTGCCTCTTCTATTACAGCGCAGCTTTCGGCAAAAATCTGTTCGATTTCAGGGGTGGTGCTTGTCTCAATTTTTAATTCTGGGGTCATGACAACCAATTCCTCAAAAATCGCTTCGCCGGCCGATATTCGCCGAATAAACTTATTTTCTTCCTCGTCTGAGGATTCACACTGCAGGGCCGCGTTAAATTTCTCTGGATTTCTTGCCCGCAGGACCAGCCCCTGCCAAAGCTGACTTCTAGTGATGACGAGCAGGTTTTTATCTTCTAAATCGTTAACTTGGATAATGTGCTGAAAATCGAGCAATTCACAGAGCCTTCTATCGTTGGGGTTGTGGGAGCAAGTGCACAGACCAGTGCTGAGTTGATTTTAACTGAGAAATGAGTGTATTGGCAGCAGGGTAAGGTCGACAAGCAGATTTGCAACTACTAGAATGCGTCGGCTTTTTTAATTTATTGGATTTACCTATGACTCCTGACGTTTTATTCAAATCATTTAAACTTGGCAAACTTGAACTAGCTAATCGAATTGTGATGGCGCCAATGACACGGCAATTCTCGCCTAACGGTGTACCAGATCAAAACGTAGTAGATTACTATCGCCGCCGTGCAGAAGGGGGGGTTGGTTTAATCATTACAGAAGGGACGACAATTCCACACGAAGCGGCGTCTAGCGGTGTTCAAATTCCTTGCTTTCACGGCGAAGCTCTTGAAGGCTGGAAACAAGTAGTTGAGGCAGTACACGCTGCTGGCGGCAAGATTGCCCCGCAGTTGTGGCACGTGGGTGCAATTCGCAAACCTGGTGAAGGCCCTCATCCTGATTATCCCTCGGCATCGCCATCAGGCTATATCAAGCCGGGCAAGCAAGTCCTTGAACCTCTCAGCACAAAAGATATTGAAGAGCTGATCGCCGCCTATACTCAAGCCGCGGTTGATGCTGTAAAGATTGGCTTTGATGCTATTGAGCTTCACGGCGCCCATGGCTATCTTATCGACAACTTCTTTTGGGACGGCACTAACGTCAGAGAAGATGAATATGGTGGCAGTTTGGCTAAGCGGGGCAGCTTTGCAGTAAAAATCGTTCAATCCATTAGAGCAGCCATCGGAGATGATTTTCCTCTAATTTTGCGTTTTTCCCAATGGAAACAGCAAGATTACGACGCCAAACTTGCTAATTCACCTGAAGAATTGGAAGAGTTTTTAACACCACTCTCCGCTGCCGGTGTGGATATTTTTCATTGCAGTAATCGCCGTTTCTGGGAGCCCGAGTTTGAGGGCTCAGACTTGAACCTAGCTGGCTGGGTTAAGAAAATTACCAATAAACCAACCATCAGCGTCGGCAGTGTTGGCCTTACTGAGGAGTTTATTGCGACTTACCGTGAGGGCACCGCTGAGGTTGCCGGCATTGATGAGCTTGTTAGGCGCATGGAAGCCGATGAGTTCGAACTTATTGCCGTAGGCAGAGCATTAATTGCCAACCCAGATTGGGCAAATAAAGTTCGCGATGGAAAAATGGACGAGCTCGTGACGTTTAACAAAGAAATGTTAGGTGAGCTGATTTAACCAATGGGCTTAACTGATCTGTGTTTGAACAACAGAGATATATTTAGACCATAAGCCATTGCTCAAACGTTAGAGGCAACGATTGGATTGTGAGGAATCGTTGCCTCTAAAACGTAAATTTGTAACACTGCTACGCTCAGTTTCGTAACGGTTTAGAGCTATGCGTTTAAAAGTCCTTTTGCCTACCAGTATCCTAGTTATTGGTTTTCTACTGCTTTTGTGGTTGCTATATCCACCATCCATATCCAATGAACTTTCACTTTCTGCATCCCCTGAGGCAATCGCGCGAGGCGAATATTTGGCCACAGCTGGGGGTTGTATCAGCTGTCATAGAGGCGAGACCGGCGCAAGTGAGCTTTCCGGTGGCCACGCTCTAGCAACCGATTTTGGTACGTTTTATGTACCGAACATCACGCCAGATATCGATACTGGCATTGGTAATTGGCAAGCGGCAGATTTCATTGCTGCACTTAAATATGGCCGCACGCCATCAGGTAGTTTCTACTTTCCGGCGTTCCCTTATCGAGCCTATGCGGGACTGACCGATCAAGATGCCCTAGATATCGGTTCCTACTTAATGTCACTAGCGCCGGTAAGTTATCAGGTGGCGGATCCTGAAATTCCAATTTGGCTTAGCCGCTGGTCTGTTGCCGGCTGGAATATGCTGGCCGATATCGCCGAACCGGAGCATGAAATATTCGAAGACCAGGTATTAGCGAGAGGTGCGTATTTGGCAAAAAACCTAGGCCACTGCAGCGAATGCCATACACCGCGCAATAGCCTTGGCATACCAAACTACTCAAATGAATATGCAGGTGCCGAGCTAGGCGAAGAAGTAATTGAGCCAATAAACAGCGAAGCATTGTCAGACTGGACACTCGATAGCTTTGATCTCTTTCTACTGCTAGGTCTAAAACCTAGTGGCGAGTTTGTAGGCGGAGATATGAACGATGTGATCGAGCACAATACCAGTAAGCTAACTGACGCTGACCGCGCTGCAATGGCTACGTTTTTCACTAGAAATATTGTGTCCGGAGACTGATTTATAGTTTTTCTTGTCCTTTTCCAAATAGATCACTAAGCTGACATAGGTTTATTGACCGTTTATTTCAAAAGGGATTTGAAAATGAGAGAGCTTTCAAAGCAAGAGACAAAAATTGTAAGCGGTGGTTTAGCTGGAACTTCATCGCCCGTTAGCCCATCAAGTATATCAACCAGTGTAAATGAAATTCAGTTCTACATTGAGCAACCTATAATCGTGCCACCATTAAACATCGTCGAAGATTTCTTTAAACACAATACCGATTCCTAATCTGATTTAGCAAAAAGCTACGGCTTTTTAGAATCAAAGTCTAAGCTGAAAAAGTCAGTCGATACTGGCAAAAAATCAAATCGTAATCAAAAGGAAATTGAGAATGAGAGAATTAACTCAAGATGAGATTGAACAAGTAGGTGGTGGTTTTGGCGCGGTAGGCGTGGTTATCGGCGCTATAGGGGGCGGAATCGCAGGTGGAATAAATAGTGGAAATATTGCGGGAGTTTTAAGCGGGGCTGCACTGGGAGGTGTTTCTGGGTTTTTTGGTGGGATTGCAAGTGTGGCGACTGGATTTGCTCGCTATAGTTTTGGTGGATATGCAGTAGGAACTTCTGCTATTGGTGCAGCATTGGGCAGAGATAGCGGCTCTTAAATCAGAATAGGAGAATTCAAGATGAGTATTATTGTGTCAAATGCAATTATGCTACCCCTCTTTTCGACTTGGTTCCTTCCTGTGGCGATTAGAAACCCAAGGACTGGACAATTTAAAGGCTTCTGGAACATAGATTTTGTAGTCGCGGTTGTAGCTCTTACTTTATTCGAATCCTACGTGACCTTAAGCGCGTTCGGAGCTGAGCCATGGTCATTTATGCAAATCGCAATTTGTGTTGTGATGGCCATCGCGCTAGCTTTTGTATTTGTCTTTCTCACACAGAAAGAACTATTCGGAACTAAATTTGATATGAAAATAAAACGTAAGTAGGTATCAGTTATTTTTAGAATGGTTTCAAATTTATGGAATGGGTATAAAAAAAGGGCAGCCAATGGCTGCCCTTTTTTGTGATCTTTATTAAACAGCTAGTCGTCATCTACACGGTAGTCATCGTGGCAATTGCCACATGAACCACCAAGTGCGCGAAATGTACCGAGGGTGGCACCACGATCGCCTGTAGCGGCAGCATCCGCAAATAGATTGGCGTTGTCTACTAAAGCCTGTGCCTTAGAAGCGAAATCGGGCTGGTTATCCCAAATCTTATCCAGTGCTGTGGTCTCGACATCGAATCCCCGGGTGTCGTGAGCTAAAACGTCGGGGATCATTGGTGCCAGTGATGCAATTCGACGACCGTTACGCTCTGCTAGTTCGGCATCAAAAGGTGCGCCTTGTGCCATACCTACTAAAGGAATTAGGTTGAATCGTAGAAGTTTAAATACAGCTTTTCTTGTGTCTACGGCAGCGGCGGCCTGTTGCTCCGGGGTAGGTGCATCCTGTGCGGAGACCGCTGTGAACAAACCAGAGGTCAGAACGGCAATTGCTGACATAACTACTAAAACTTTCTTCATTTATTATTTCTCCAAACCATCTTGAGGGAATTGCCGTGCTAAAGCAGGCATTTCGAACTATATGAACCCAACATCTAACTCGTCGAGTACTTATAAGCAGCGCTGACTATATTACAAAAGATTGGAGATTGTCACCGCCGGTAGACATAAATTCGTATAGGCATCAGTTAGCAACTTCTTTCCACACGAAAAGGCGGGTGGCAAGAACAAAGGAAAGTACAAACCAGACCGCTATTCCTATTAAGCTAGGAGTGATGTCCATCAAAGATGCACCATTAATAGCTATCTCACGCATGCTAGTGGAAATAAAGCTAAGGGGCAAAATGTAAGCAATAGGCTGGATAAATTCCGGCATGGACTCGATGGGGTAGAAAACTCCAGATAGAAAAATCTGCGGAAAGATTACAATGTTGCCTATCGCCATAACAGCTTGCTGAGTTTTGGCGATACTGCCAAGGCAAAACCCGAGACAGAGAAAAATAAATGTTCCAAATATTATCATTAAGTAAAAACTCGGTAAGCTGCCGACGATATTTACATCTAGTACTAGCAGTGCATAGGCAATGAGAACGGATAGCTGAATCAATACAATTGTCATTCTTGCCATGACGATTGATACGATAAAATCTTTGGGCTCAATTGGTGTGACAAATAGTCGTTTAAGTATACCTTTACGGCGCAGCTCAACAATATTGAATCCGCTGCCTGCAATACTTAGTTGCATTAGAGTAAACGCCATAAGACCTGGAAGTAAAAAATCCAAATAATTCTGAGAGCGAGCTCTTATATCCTCTATCACTAGATTAAACATGGGCTCGATATCTCGGAATTCACGTTCTATTTCAACAAGCGATTGCTCGAGCACAGGTAAGATAAGACCTAGCTGCTGCACCTGTGTTGCGTCCACTAATACTCTTAACGCAGTTCCCTCACTGGTGGTGTCAAATTCTTTTGGGATAATAATTACTAGAGTTTGCTCGCCTTCTTCTAGCTGTGGTCGAAGACGGTCTTCTAAGCCTACGGTTACACTAAAGACTGAATTTTCGATTAGTTCCTGTATAAATCCTATCGCCGAAGGGTCCGATGATTCGTTGATTACCCCAATATTTATAGCACCAACACCACTGCGATTGACAAAACCAAATACTGTCATAAAAATTATAGGGAAAAATAGACTGAAGAATATAGACTGCCTGTCTCTTAAAAAAATCTTTAAAAAGACTATAGCGAGATCTAGTTGCACTTTGGTAGGCATGCGAAATTCCATCTTAGTCGCGTAAGGCGTGACCTGTAAGGGCGAGGAACACATCTTCGATGTTTCCATGAAGAGGAGCAGCGGGTGGTTCTGGTGCATGCGTGAGAATAAGATTTTGAGGCGTATCTTCGGCTACAATCACTCCGTGATCCATTATGGCTATCCGCTGACAAAGTGATTCAGCTTCGTCCATGTTATGCGTGGTCAATACAATAGTCATACCGGCACTATTTAGATTAAGTACCAGGTCCCACAAATTACGCTTTGCTTGTGGATCAAGGCCGGTGGTTGGTTCGTCGAGAAAAAGCACCTTGGGATCATTCACCAAAGCACAGGCTATTGAAAAGCGTTGCTTCTGTCCACCGGACAGGCTATCTGGTTTTGCTTTTGCCTTGTCAACTAGGTTTACTTTTTCAAGCAAATTCTCTGGATCGATTTTTTTGCCGTACAAGTTGCCAAATAGAATCAGCAGCTCAGAGATTGAAAGGCTTTCAAAGTATTCGTTAGCTTGGAGCTGAACACCGATAATTTGTTTTACTTTGTAAGGATTTGACTGGACATCAATGCCATCGATCACGGCGCTGCCGCTATCGATGTCGGTGAGACCCTCGAGCATTTCTAAGGTCGTTGTTTTGCCAGCACCGTTGGGCCCTAAAATGCCAAAGATTTCGCCTTTGTCTATAGACAATGATATTCCATTAACCGCGGCAAAGGTTTCTCCTTTTTTGTCAGGAGAGGGGTAGTGTTTGTAAAGATTTTTAACTTCGATGATAGCCATGAGAGAGGTCTTTGGTAAATCGTAGCTCATCATAACCGATCAGTTGATGACGAACTACGGGTTTGAACAGCCTGCAGGATAAGATGCATACAAGCTTAATAGTCTCAATAGTAGTAGCGCTGCTTGGATTTAAGAGGCGCCAGGAAAAAATAGAACACCCATGCAAACCAAGAAAGACAAAGGATAGCGATTATCCAGGCGATTTTTTCAAACCCAGTGGTCTGATCTGAGGTGGCGATAATCCATACTGGGAGCAACCAGATCGCAAATACGGCGATACCCCCGAATATTGCAAACCCAAATGAGACCAAAGGGATAAGGGCTAATATGCCTATTATCACCAAAATGATAACCGCTAAGTTTCCTAATACTTTCATAACTAACTCCAAGTTCAGGGGGGGGGATGGCGCATTTTGATCGCATTTGCCATTTTTCTGCCTGTGAATTGAGGATATAGCGAATAACGTGCCAACTATAAAAGCTATGTAAACCAGTAGTATATAAATATACAGCATAAGAATTTTGGGAGAATGTTGAACTTTTAGCTATTTTCGCCATCGTGCATCTGGCACTTACGGGTGTATAGACCTCTAGGTGAGACTAGAGACTGGTAGCGGTCAAAATCTATTCTCTTGCTATGAGGGCCAGTAAACCTTTTGCAAACTTAAGGCAGATTATTATGGCGTCCCGGCGTTACTGAACGGTCGTAATGTTAGGATTTCATCCTTATTGTATTGAACGAAAAGTCACGAAGGCGGTCGAGTTTATTGGGGCGAGAGTAACTTCTAAGCGCAGTCGAGCGTCAAGCGAGTAGTGGGGAATTCATTGAGGATTCGCCGAATGTTCGGATAAACCGATATAAAAAACGTCTTAATCAGATATTACTCTGGCCGGCGGTCGGGTTTAATCAATCCCGTACCAAGGAAATCCTAAAAAGCAGTTCTGATTTCCTTGGTATGAAGTTAAATGCAGCAAAGCAATTAGCAATCCATAGGCAAGTAAAAGGAGTTAAGCGCCTTAAGTAAACTATTTTTTAAAGTATTTGTGGTCACTCCTGTTTAACCCTGAGCATTAGGTGCCGCGACAAGTCCCCAAAGACAACAATCCTCCCCTGATTGTTGCGCGTTAAGCCTGAGAGAATCCCGTTGGGAGAGCCTCGGGCTTTTTTTATTCCTTTATTTGACTGCGCCCCCCACCCCCATTTGCTTATTCCAATCCTGCGGCTATCGAAATTTACTGACTATCGACTGAACTAGAGGCTCTCGGTTGTTCGTATTAACCGACATTATATTTCTTTTTACGCGAATATAACGAACAATAAGGAAATGCCATAATAAATTTCAGTTCAATCAGTAAATCATATCGTATGGTTTGCTCATCCAACACTATGTCAAGCCCATTGGTTGGCGTAATCAATGAATTGTTGCTTGAAACAGAAAAGAAATAGCGGTCAAACAGGAGGTCAATATGCGCCACTTAAACTACAATCACTTGCAATACTTTTGGACTGTTGCCAAAGAAGGCAGTATCACCAAAGCCACTAGCGTATTGCATTTAACACCCCAAACTATTAGTGGGCAGCTTAAACTTTTAGAAGAATCAATTGGTGAAGCACTTTTTTCTCGTGCTGGCCGCGGTCTTGTTCTTACCGAGACAGGGCATCTGGTTTTTCAGTATGCCGATGAAATATTTTCGTTAGGCGCGGAACTTAGTTCCAAGATGCGAAGCGGCGATATTGGTGTGCCGGAGGGTCTTAAGGTTGGGGTAGTAAATTCTATACCTAAACTAATAGCTTTTCGTATTCTTCAGCCAGCATTGAGCGCGGAGCAACCGCTACGTCTTGTTTGTAAAGAAGGTAAGTTAGATGATCTGCTTGGCGATTTGGCTGTTCACCAACTCGATATTGTCCTTTCAGACTGCGCGATTCCGCCTGGTTTTAATGTTAAGGCTTTCAGCCACGCAATAGGCGAAAGCAGTATTTCGTTTTTTGTGAAGAGTGTTGATGCCAAAAAATATATACAGGGATTTCCTGATTCAATGAATAAGGCACCTATGTTGGTACCAACTCCAAATAACCCGGTTCGACGTGGAGTTGAAGATTGGTTTGAGGAAAAAAATATTTCTCCTAAGATAGTTGCTGAATTAGAAGATAGTGGGCTTATGAAAGTGTTTGGAGGCGAAGGGGCAGGTATATTCCCAGCACCAGATGTCATGTCTAAAGAAATAGAAGCAAGGTATGGCGTTACAAAAATAGGCAATACAAAAACTGTTATGGAAAGCTACTATGCCATTTCGCCAGAGAGAAAACTGAAGCATCCAATTGTGCTGCAGCTAATCGAGTCGGCGAGGCGAACTCTTAATGGCTAGAAGTTAACAGCTTGAGATCCAAATTGCGGCGCAGCTGTGGGCTGACACCGCAAACAAAAACCTGTCCGAGGTATTCTTACCTCGGACAGCTGCTGAATCATCAGTGGTCTAAAAAAATCTTAGACAATGTTTCAACAGCAGTTTATTGGAACTTAAAGTTCAAAATCCGTTGAGTAGCCAACAACAAACTTGATAGCGTCATTGTCTAAATTGTCCGGACCCACATCATCTAAATTGGTGGCAGAAATCATGAACATGAAACCGTTTTTAGACAGCGATACGTTGTAATCTACATACGCACCAGGAACACCGTTAAATGCTTCGCTGAAATCACCTTCGTGATAACCAACGTGAACGCCAAGTTCTAAGCCATCGCGAATTTCTGTCGCGTAATCAGCATACAGGTAATAAGCTTCGCCAAAACCGAAGTCTTGCCCTACGCCTTCTTCTGCTTCTGTATCAACAAGAACGTTTACCCCTAAAGTGAATGCGCCAATTCCTACTGAGCCATATATCTCACTAAAATCGAATTCAGCTTCTTCATCATAGTTGTAGTAAAGGTACCCGATGTCATAACTAACGCCGCCAGCTTCAAATGCGTAGCCGCCGTAGACGTCATGTTCGTAGGAAAAAGTGTCGCCAGCAGCATAGCTAACATTAGAAGCCCATGTGCCTATGTAAAAGCCGCTGTCCGTCGCGTAATCAATGCCGCCTGATACAGCCGCTTCGTTGACAGACTGGGTAAGGCCTCTCCATAGATAGTTGCTGGAAGCTCCTGCATTGGCAGTAAGTTCGTCAGCTTGAACAGACCCTGCGCTAAGCATTAGTCCTGCGGTAGCAATTGAGAGGTACTTTTTGCTTATATTCATTGTTTGTCTCTTCCCTTATTAGATTCGTTTATAGGCGCCATTTGTCGCCACTCTTATGTCTAGAGCAAAAAACGGGCCAGAGATGAGAGAGCGCGATAAAGTGTCATAAGGTTAGGGGGTGCCCACAGAAAGAGCGCCAAAACAGGGCGTTATGTTCGGCGTATGCACTTTATAAATGCTTTTTTCTGGGTTTTCTAAGCAGAACTAAAATTTAAACATTTAAAAGACGCTCAAACTTTAAGTCTGGCGTTAAGTAGAGATAGCTTTTCGCCCACAAAAGATCTTGGAGAATGAGAAGAGAGCTCGGTGCATTTTTATGTGGCTGGCGAGTAACTGATAAAAGTGGGTCTGGTAAGTAAATTAACGGCGATGACCTAATGCCCTAACGCTAAAGGCATGATCGAATCGTGTGAGAAGCGGTTGACGAGGTAAGCCGCTGGCCAGAGCTTACGGAGAACTAATAGTCAAAGTGAGGGGGTTTAGAGCGAGAGTTAGTGGAAGGTTGCCCCACTGAAATAGAAGATACGCTGTCTCTACTGGCGCGTTGCAGGCCCTTATGTTGACGCCGTACAACTTAGTGTTTGGCGATTTACCTGCTATTGACCTGTTCTGCGACTTGAATGACCGGGTCCATACAGTATCTTGCCGGGTCGGCGATTCGTGTGAGCGCCTTGCTCTACAACAATCTCGCCATTGACCAAAACGTATTTCATTCCGATAGCATACTGATGAGGATTCTCGAATGTGGCCTTATCAATAACTTGGTCTGCATCAAAAACAGCAATGTCTGCGTAATAGCCACCGGTTAGCAGGCCGCGATCATGTATTCCCAGCCTTCTTGCCGATGCGCTGCTCATTTTTCGAACGGCCTCCTCCAATGAAATAACCCCCCTTTCTCGAACATAATAACCTAGCACTCGAGCGAAGGTTCCGTACTGACGAGGGTGGGGTGCACCTTCACCAAAAATGCCAACCGGCCCATCTGAGCCGATAGCACTGGCAGGGTGTTGCATGATGCGATCAACATCCTCAGCGCCAATGGCGTGGTATACAGCAGTTGCTCCCCCGCCTCGGATAATGTCAAAGACAACGTCCGCTGCGTTAGCAGGCGTCGGCTCTAAGCCGCGCTCAATAGCGAGGTCGGCAAGGTTCTTTCCTTCCATTGAGCGGTCCCAACTGTTGCGAGATATAAAAACATTTTTCGGGTGTCCGCCACCGCGGTCAAATAGAATTTTATCAATGACAGCTGCTTTTAGATTGCCTTGGGTTTCAGGGCTATTAATTCGTTCGAGCAGTTTTTCACGGCCTCCCTCTTGGGCCCACTGCGGTATCAGAGCGTTGATACCAGTCTGGGACGCCGTATAAGGATACTGGTCGATAGTGATATCTATCCCTCGGGCGCGGGCTTCGTCAACTAATCTAAGGCTTTCTTTAGACGCTCCCCAGTTTTGAGCGCCGATAACTTTGTGGTGCGTCATTTGCACGGGAATATTTGCCTCGTCACCAATACGTATTGTTTCATTGACCGAATCAATGAGCTGGCCAGCTTCTTCTCGCATGTGAGAAATGTAAATTCCATTGTAGTGCGCGGCTATTTTTGAAAGCTCGATTACCTCCTCTGTAGAAGTAAAGCTACCTGGCACGTAGAACAGACCGGTCGAAATGCCTAGGGCACCTTGTTCCATAGCGTCACTAACCATTTGCTTCATTTGTGTCATTTCAGCCGTAGTCGCCTCTCTGTCCTCTTCGCCTATGACTAATTCACGAATAGTGCCTTGGCCTACAAAGACGGCCCAATTTGGACTTATTCTTTTAGCAGCAATTTCTTTATAGTGCTCAGCGATGGGGAAGGGAGAGCTGCCGTCATTGCCTTCAGTTAGCGTCGTGACACCCTGAAGCAAAGAACTTTCGGCGTTGGGTACATCAAAAATGCCTTGCAGTGCATGGGTATGGGGGTCAATAAAACCTGGCGTGACAGTAAGGCCTTTGGCATCTATTGTTTGAGTAGCGTTAGCGCTATCTAAATTACCGATGTGGGTAATGCGCTCACCTACAATTCCAACATCGGCGTTATACCAAGGATTGCCAGAGCCATCGACAATACGGCCGCCCTTGATAATGATATCGAAGCTTTCCTGAGCAAAACTGGCAGGTACAAAGGTTTGAAGTACTGAAAAAAAAGCAACTAATGGTAAGTGCAGATAAGATCGTTTTAAAGAGATTAGCATTAGTTGCTCCTTGGTTTTTTTCTTTACCAGATTCGAACACGCCCTTCTGGTGGCAGGTATAACTCATTTTCTGGTGTTATATCAAAGGCCTCATACCATTCTTCAAAATTTCTAACCACACCGTTGACTCTAAATTCAGCGGGTGAATGAGGGTCAGACGTTAGTCTCTGAATCAAAGCATCTTCGCGATGTTTCCGTTGCCACACTTGTGC
>JBLHTH010000088.1:0-13336 GCA_047627195.1 Pseudohongiellaceae bacterium
AGTATTGCTAAAAGCATGGTTGATTTGGATAGTTTTGAGCAGACCCAAGTTGATATTAGTGCCACGGGCATGGCATTTCCTTCGCGTAATGCCATAAGTTCAGGACAGTCTTTGCAGATTGACCTGATTTTACAATCGGGCAGACAGCATCTAAAACTTCTGGCTAAAGTAGTAAGTTGTGCTTTGGACAACGAGTTGTTAGCTGATGGCGATGCTTCTTTCACGCATGTTGTGCGAGTGAATTTTTCTGACATGAGCGAGAATGTCAGCGAATTCCTTATTCAATATTTAGTGAAGCGCCAAGGCGCGTTACTAAAGTTAGAGCGTCTTAACAAGTAAGGCCGCAGAGATTCTTTACATCGCAAGGACAGCAAGCTCGCCAGTTTTGTTGGCGCGTTTTTTAACAGACGGTTGTAAATGTAGCGGATACAAGAATTCGACGTTGGAACTCTTCTTCAACACAACTCTCTAAATCTTGCTGAGTCAGTTCTTGATTAATCAAGCGATTCACCAGCGTCTCGATAAACTCTTCGCTGATATGATCGGGATGTGCGCCAAATTCTCGGAGTTTTTGCAGAGAGCAGTCAATAGCCGAAACTAATTGAATGTAAAAATTTTGCATACTCGAAGGCAAACTGCTTACATCTTCCAATAAAGCGATTTCTTTGAGGGCTTGCGACATAGGGAGGTCCCCGGCACTGTTTTGCTGCAAAGTGTAACCTAGTGCATTAACGAAGACTATGGCAGTTTTATGACTGACTCTGATGTCTTGGTTAGGGGGTTATGCGCCGCGTTTCTTTAACTCGTTCTCGAAAAATGCTTTTAAGTCTTGCAGCTTGCGAGCATCCACTGGACTATTATGGAGGGCTTTGAGGTTGTTATTAATGTTCTGGATAAGGTTGTGAATGCGGTCAACCTCCATAGTTGAGGCATTTAACTGCTCCAATTCATCCCTTTGCCATCCATGCGCTAATTTGTGCAACTTCGACTTCCTTTAAACTTAGTTGACCTTGTTCAAGCTTAGTTCACAAATGCCAGTGCTTCCACTTTTGGCTCAAAATGCCGTAGAAGCTAATTGACGGCGTACCTTGTGCCAATTATTCTAGGCTCGCTTGCGTCTCTACTTTTATACTCACTGGCTAACTATGACTGATGAATCAACCGTAAACCCCTTAGATAGTCCCTACTTACCTAATGATTGGAGAATAGCGGCAGGTTTGCTGTTAACCGTTCTATGGTTCGGGTTTTTGGCGATCTATGTCGCAAAAAATGTAGGTTGGGTTAATTTCCTAGACTTACCCATCGCTGAAATGGGTGCTTTCCTTGAAGGAGCTTTCGCTTTTTTGGCATTTCTCTGGCTGGTGATAGGTTTATTTGTCCAGCAATCGGTGTTGGCTCAGAATAACGAAGAGCTCAGGCGCAATAATCTGCATTCAGAGAAACAAACCCAAGCTATTGCGGCGACCGAGTTAAATGCTCGCCAAGAGACGTTTTTCAAAATATCTGAAGCTACTCGAAGGCAGCTTGGTGCGGTTTGCGGTTTGCTTTTAATTTCAAGTCAAGGACCGGTGGGCACTAATGTAATTACCTCTGAGCAGCTTTCTGAACTTTGGAAGCAGTTTGCAGGTGGGGATAGCGAGGTATTTTCCAGATTATTTTTAACGATGGCAGCGACTGACGGTGTCGACTACCTTGATTTGTTTTACGGAACAGAAATCAGGCGAAACCATGCGGAAAATTTTATTGCCGGATTTGATCGCCTAATAAATTTGGCGCGAGGCTGCGATACTGACAATATTATATTAGATTCAATGCTGTATTCAGCTCATGGCTTATTAGATGCGCGGATGCGCGTGCTGCATCCGGATATTAAGTTCCAAGCGCTATCGGGAACTAACTCGCAAGCCTATTTGGGGCAAATAGCCCAGCAAGACGCAGAATGAGTTGCTGAGTCGGTGTCAGTTGAACAACGAATAATTAAAGCGGTTTAATCGCAAAACAAGGGGAAGGGTATGGAATTGGTATTTATCGTAGGGTGTTTGATTTTGATTGAATACATGGTGTTTGGGTTCTTAGTAGGTAAGGCGCGGTCGACATATAATGTGCCTGCGCCGGCAACAAGTGGCGACCCGATTTTTGAGCGTTATTGGCGGGTTCACCAAAACACTTTAGAGCAGCTTGTAATCTTTTTACCAAGCATGTTTATGTTCGCCTATTTAGCGAACCCCACTTATGCAGCGGTTGCGGGTGTTTTATTTTTCGTTGGTCGATTACTTTACTTGCGCGGCTATGTGTCAGACCCAGGTTCTCGTGGTCCAGGGTTTCTCATAGGCTTTATTGCGACAGTATTTGTACTAATTGGAAGTCTGGTACACGCGGTTATGAACCTGCTGTAATCCTTTCTTGAGAGGCTGGCGGGCGTGAGGAAAATGACCTGCGCTCGCTGCTTTTATAACGACCTAATGAAAGAATACTTAATTTTAAGAATCTTTTAGCTGCTTGCGCACGAGTTCAGTTAAAGTGCGGAAGTCAGTTTTACCGCTACCCATCCTCGGAAATTCTGACACCACAGTATAGGATTTTGGCAGAGCAATATTGGGAAGCTTTTTGCTAAGTTTTTTCTGAATTTCGCTTTTTTCAATTTCTGCGCTGGTGACCGCTATAATCCTTGAACCTCTCTTCGCGTCCGGTATTTCAACGACGCAGCACTTAATATGTTCAGGTGTCATTTCATTGAGAATTTCTTCCACCATGACTAGAGATATCATTTCGCCGCCAATTTTGACGAAGCGTTTCAGACGGCCTTTATGCCAAAGATAGCCATCTTCATCAAGGTAACCTAAGTCGCCAGTGTCGTACCACCCAGACTTTAATCGTAGAGATGATTCTTCGACATCATTGAGGTAGCCGTCCATGACGCCATCGCCTTTGACCAATATCTTTCCAACCTGTCCAGTCGGGCATTCAACGCCTGTTTCGTAGCTCTCGATTTTTACCGATGTGTTAGGAATTGGGAGGCCGATGCTGCCGGGCCTGTTTGCGGCTCTAGGATTCACTGAAATAACGGGAGAGGTTTCTGTGGCGCCATAGCCTTCAAAAATTTCTAGCTGGTGTTTGTCCCGATAAAGCTTGCGCAAAGATTCAGGACATTTATCTGCGCCGGATACAGTCAATACCACGCTCTTAAAATCTCCAGCGTTGGACTGCCGAGCATATCCTTCCAGAAACAGAGGTGTGCCGATGAGCAATTCTGGTTCGGTTTCTTTGATTATTTTTGCAACGGTACGAAATTCTAAAGGGTTTGCATAAGTAATTGACGTCATCCCCAAGCACATCGGAGTCCAAAGATTTATGGTAAGGCCAAACACGTGAAAATAAGGTAATACGGCTAATAATCGGTCCATGCTATAGACGTCCATCATGTCGCAAAAAGCATCGATGTTGGAAAGCAAGTTCTGCTGCGACAGCTGCACTACTTTGGGGTCTTTTTCGCTGCCGCTAGTGAATAAAATAACCGCGGGTTTTGATAGGTTTTCAGGCCCGGTTAGTCGCTTAAGGATCGCTACTGGGGTTTTGCTTTTGATGAACCCTAGGGTTTTTTCAAACTTGCCTAAGCCGGCCATTATATCTTCGATGAACACCATGCCGGGTAGTTCGGGGCAGCCAGTTTTTTCTAGCAAGGGCCGAGTGGTAATAACGGTTTTGAAGTCACACTGTTGTTGGGCATAAACACAGTTCTTTTCAGCACCGGTGGAGTAGTTAATCATCACAGGGGTGAGATCGCCCATCACCGATCCTATGACGGCAAGGGCCGCTCCTGCTGAGGTTGGCAGCATAATGCCTATGCGGCCTCTTTCTAACTTTCTGAAACGGCGCGAAAGAATGAGTGAGCCAAGCAGTGCTTGATTAAACGTGACGTCCTTGTGCGTTGTGCAATCAATAAAAGCAACTTTAGAAGGGTTTTTAAGGGCACTATCAATGAATCGGTGTTGTAGCATGCCTGAATACTAGCTCAACTTATGTCTTCTTGGAACCGCCAAGGCTCGCAAGAATCGCATTGCCTCAGCCGCCGGGGCTTGCACATCATTAGTCTCAGCCCTAAACTGCTCCGTCAGCAATATTGTGAGATGCCACATTAAGTGATTAAACACTTCAACACCTTATGGTTGGCAGCAGTGGCAGTGCTTTTACTGTTGCTTGCTTTTAATCCCGGGCTGGTTAGCCGCGAATCTATCTCACAATTGCTAGGTCAGCTTGGCACGTCTGCTCTTGTCGTCTACGTACTGCTGTCTTTAACTCGTGCGTTGGTAATGATCCCCTCGACCCCGTTTATCCTTGCTGGGGCGATTTCCTTCCCAGAAATGCCAATACTCATCTTTGTGATTTCCTATATAGGTGTTGTGGTTGGGACGCTCTTGATATACAGTTTTCCGGCATTTGGGAGCTACGATGAGTATCTAGAGGCAAAATATCCCAAGAAGATCGGTGTTATTAAGGAAAAAATGCAAGGTCGATATTCCTTTTGGATTGTAATCGGTTGGTCCTTCTTTCCCTTAGTACCAACAGATCTGATTTGTTATGTAGCAGGTATTGCCAAGATGTCTTCTAAGAAATTAGTTGCCGGTGTCGTTATCGGAGAATTGCCTCTTGTGACATTTTATGTTTTCGCAGGTGTTGAGTTGGGTGAGTGGTTGAGAGTATGACAAAACAGCGAAAATTTAGAGACTCGATTGAGCTTATTAAAAGTTTTAGAACCTCCGGAACTATTACGCCAAGCTCGCCACGCCTTATTAGGCGGCTCCTAGGCACCATAGAATTTGAGTTTGCTGACTGTATTATTGAGCTTGGGCCGGGTAATGGCTGTGTTACAAAAGCTTTACTTGCGAAAATGAACCCAGGCAGTACGTTGATCAGCTTTGAACTCAATACGGACTTCGTTAACGACCTCAAGCTGATAGATGATTCGCGCTTACATGTCGTGAACGCATGTGCTTCTTCCATAAGACAAGTGCTTGATGAGTTAGGTATCAACCAAGTTGATCATATTGTGTCTAGCTTGCCGCTTGCGCTAATTGACAGCGATGTTGTTGAAACCATATTGCAAAGCGCCAAGAATAATCTTCGTGATGGCGGACGGTTTTTACAATACCAATACAGCTTGAAAAACTATGGTGATGTGAAACCTATTTTTAGTGATGTTAAGCTACGCTTTACTCTTCGCAACATGCCCCCCGCCTTTGTCTACGACTGTGTTAAATAGACACTTCACTCTATAAGAAAGATACCAGACACTTCCACGCAGGCATCCGCGGGAAGGGAATTAGACCCTAAAGCTAAGCGGGTATGTTTGCCGGCATCCCCAAACACATCGACCATAAGATTCGAAACGCCATTGATGACTGTCGATTGTTCTGTAAAGTCATTGTCCGACGCAACAAATCCTTGTATTCGGACACACTGTCTCACTCTGCCTAAGTCACCCTCGCAGGCTCCTTTTAAGGCCGCAATCATGTTAATTCCACACTGCCTGGCTGCTGCTTGGGCTTGCTCAACACTAACCTGGCTTGGCACTTTCCCAGGGTGCATTAACTCACCGTTCAAAAATGGGATCTGTCCGGCAATGTAAGCCATATTGCCCGCAACTTGATAGGCGACATAATTGGCTAATGGGGCGGGTGTGGGTGGCAGTTCAATGCCAAGTTCATCCAAGCGGTGTTCAATTATATTTGACTGCGTGAAAGCTAAGGGCACTGCGCTTGCGCAAGCCAGTAACGCGCCAGCCTGGAGGATTCTTCGTCGCGATTTTTCTATCTTCATTTCGATCCTTGATGAGTGTTTGGTTTGAAGTTGGGGAGAGTTTACCGGTTTAGATAAGGGGCTATCAATTATTTTTCAATTACTTTCCCAATGCCTGCCAATCATTTTCATTTTGATGATACTTGAAGGCGTGCTGTGCTGAGCGTACACTAATATGCACTTTTTTGGATCATGGTGGCAGGCTTGCTTAAGCATATTTAACAAGTAGGTTAACAACTAGGTGTCGGAGTAAATTAAGTTAGGAAGGTTCGCTCGGAGCACAATTAGCTCTGACACCATATTCCATTCCAAGCGCTGAATTTCAACCACATTTTAAAGGAGAAAACTATGTCATTGCGAATTAATAGCGAGGCCCCAAATTTTACAGCTGAGACAACGCAAGGGAAAATTAATTTCCATGAATGGCTTGGCAACAAGTGGGGCGTATTATTCTCTCACCCGAAAGATTTCACGCCAGTGTGTACAACTGAGCTTGGTTATATGGCTGGTCTGGAAACAGAATTTGCTAGCCGTGATTGCAAAGTCATTGGTCTGAGCGTTGACCCAGTTGACAATCATGCGCTGTGGGCTAAAGATATCGAAGAAACTCAGGGTCACGCAGTGAAGTTTCCGATGATTGGTGACAGTGAAATGGCTGTCGCCAAACTTTATAATATGCTTCCGGCTGATGAGCTCGGCACCAGTGCCGAGCGAACGGCGGCCAACAACGCCACGGTACGTTCAGTGTTTATCATTGGTCCGGATAAGGCCATCAAGCTGATGATGACGTACCCAATGACTACCGGCAGAAATTTTGATGAAATCCTGCGAGTTTTAGATTCCATGCAGTTGACGGCCAAACATAAAGTGGCAACTCCGGTTAATTGGAAAAAGGGAGAGGACGTGATTATTGTTCCCTCAGTATCTGATGAGGCGGCGAAGGAAATATATCCAGAGGGTTGGGACACAATTACGCCTTACTTGAGGAAAGTGAAGCAGCCGAAATAACTGAAGCAAAAATAATATAAGGGTGCCTGCGTTAGCTAAAACGGAAGTAAATACTCCTGTTTTAGCTAACGCAGTGAGCTACTCTGTGAGTTGACTCTGACCCCCGTCTTTAGGGTGCTGACTTTTAATATTAAGGCAGCTTGAACGCAACTAGTTCAGGGGTATGAAACCTATCCCCAATGGCAACAACGATATATTGTTCATCCTCGAACATATAGCTAATCGGCGCTCCTGTTGTACCCGCATCCAATTCAATCTCCCACTCAATATCGCCGTTGGACTTGTTGTAAGCTCTAAACATGGGGCCGCCGCTGTTAGTCGCAATTTCGATCGGCATGCCTGGTGGAACTCGACCCCCTGGCCTCAGGTTAGTCTGGCCTTCCCCTATAAACAACAAGGTTTTGGTTAGCAGCGGGGAGGGCCGACCAGGCACTCCAAGTTTATCTAAATTCAAATGAGCGATGGCTGGATTATCAACAGGGCCAACACCATTGGCAACCATCCAGCTATGCTCTCCGGTATTCATATTGATCGCAGTGATACGCCCATAGGGAGGCTTGAAAAGAGGTAGGCCTTGCGGGCCGCCTATCCAGCGGCGCGCGCCTTTAACAAAAGCTAAATCAGTAACCTCTGGATCACCGGGAAGAACATCAGCAACAAAAGCAGAAGTGATTGAGGGAATGTAAAGCAAGCCTGTTTCTGGGTCAAAGGCAGCTCCTTGTACATCTGCCCCGCCCTGTGATCCTGGCAGCTGTATGGTTCCTTGTGTCCCGTTATTAGAGCTTATCGATGGAGGCGTAAATAGCGGGCCAGTAACATAGTTGTTAAAAATCTCTAACGCTTCGGCTCGAAGCTCTGGAGTAAAATCGATAAGATTTTCTTCAATGGCTCCTTGTAAGTCGAATGGGGCTGGCTTGCTGGGGAATGGCTGTGTGGGCGAAGTCACTTCACCGGGAACAGTAGATTGGGGTACTAGAGTTTCGACGATATCCCAAACTGGTTCACCAGTTTCTCGGTTGAGTACGTAAGCAAAAGCTTGCTTAGAAATCTGGGTGAGTGCCTTGATGTTTTCGCCATCAACGTTAATGTCCATCAGGATTGGTGCCGCTGGAGGATCATAGTCCCAGAGGCCGTGGTGCACGGTTTGGAAATGCCAAACCCGCTCTCCGGTTTCAGCACTAACAGCCACGACGCTTTGACTGAATAAGTTGTCACCGATTCTGTGCCCACCATACATATCGTTGGTGGACGAGGATATTGGCATATACACAAGTCCAAGCTCTTCGTCGGCGCTAAACAAAGCCCAAACCGGAGCATGTCCGGTGTAGGACCAGGATCTGTCCTGCCATGTGTCTGTGCCAAACTGCCCTAGTTGGGGGATGGTGTTGTAAGTCCAGCGTAATTCGCCAGTGCGAACGTCAAAAGCATGTACGTCACCGCGAAAAGCCTCTTTGCTATCGAAACTATCAGACATCGCTTGGCCGATGATTACGACGTCACGAATGATCATGGGCACCCCGCCCCAGCGAAACCGTTCAAACTCCTCTGGCATCAATTGCAAATCAACTCGACCTTGATTGCCAAAATCAGCATCAGCTTCCCCAGTTTTAGCATCCAATGCATAGAGGTAAGTGCCTCGTTGGCTAAAAACTCGGGTATTGTCCCCGTCGCTCCAGAAGGCAGCGCCTCGAGTTGGAGCCCCAGGCAAGCCTTCGAGTCCACCTGGAGGTTGCTGGACCCACAAGGTTTCCCCAGTCCCGGGGTTGAAAGCTTCTACTAAGCCGACACCATTGGGGATATAGGCGATACCGTCATTTATAATGGCTGCGGCAACATAGTTGTTAGAGAAGCGCTGGTTGGGGTTCAAATCAGTATAAAAAGAATCCAGTGCAGGGCGTCGCCAAGCGATCTGCAATTGGTCAATATTGGATGCATCTATTTGGTCTAGGGGCGTATATTTTGTGCTGCCAATGTCCCCGCCGTAGGCTTGCCATTCACCGTTGATTGCTCCAGCTTGGGCAAACAGGTTGCTCGGACTGGTCAGCACAAGTGCTAGCAAAATTACTAGCACGTTTGGCAGAAGGGGCTTTTCTAGCGCGCGAGCAAAAAATCGGGTTAAGTTGCGAGTTGAGTGCAGTAGAGCTAATTCCATGAAATCACCCTTTGAAGTCTTATTATTTTAGGTGATTCTATATAAACCTGAATTAAGAACAACCTTCTAATTGTGCTTCGTCGCTAATCGGGCTGAAAGCTCGATCTTTGGGAGCTTTAAATGATAAAGGCAATGGGGTGACGTACAAAAGAGAGTGGGACTGGATGCGGGACTATTTGACTGTGTTGACACTTGAGGCGTCGGATTTAAAATACAATTAAGGTAATTGCTTTGATGCTGGTTTTGTCAAATTAAAAATACCAAGGACGTCGGCGAGGAATAATTACCTTAAACGAGATCTTAGTATTTTGATGATTGGGCCTATTATCGGCAAGTTTTCATAAACCACTGCGCCTAGGTCAAAGTAGTCGCGCTGATAGTATATTTTGCCGTCGCGTGTCTTTAAATAGGTTGAACCTTCCACGCGAAGAGTTTTGCCTCCGGCTAATTTCCTATGGTTGAAGATTTGTGTCCAACTGATAAAGACATCGACATCACTGGTCAGCATTCTGTGGGATTTAAAATTGAAGTTGCTAATGTTCGAGAAGGTCTGATCAATGTGCCTCATCAATGCAGCTTTGCCCTGAGTTCCCTGTGTAGGGTCTTCAAAATAAATGTCGTCTGCGTACAAGGCCTCTACTGGCGCCATATCTCCATCACTGAGACTTTGATACGCCTTAACCAGACGCGCGGCGACTTGGTCAGCGCTCGTTTGATCCGCGGCAGACACCGGTATTGAATTTGATTGCATTTTTCTCGCCGTACTCGGAAACACTAGTGTCTAATACTAACGGCTTCTGCTAGTGTTTAGATCACTCTAAAATAAAGCAATCATTCTTGTGATCCGAGCGGGCATTTATCACGTTGTTTAGGACATGCATGCACTTATACCAAGTATGAATAGCTTCAATGTTGGCTCCCTTACAACCAAGAGCCTCTCATGTGAATCCGTGAACCAGACTAAATCACAAGCAAAAACAGACCCCGACAGCGATGAATTCTTATTAATCGCCGTTGGTAATACGCAAGATACCAATGCGTTTAACCAGCTGTTTACCAGATTCAACAAAAAAATATTCGCGATGGGCATGAAACTTACTCGAAATGAGCAAGTAGCACATGACTTAGTACAGGAGGCGATGCTTACAGTATGGCAGAAAGCTCCGCTGTATGACCTCGATCGCGGCACAGCCCAAAGCTGGATATTTACACTAACTCGCAACCGCTGCTTCGATATGCTGCGCAAGCAAAAGCGGCAGCCTAGCACTGTCAGCGCCGATGATATTTGGCCTGTAGAGGGTGATGGGGATGCGGTTTTTGTGAACGAAGAGCGCGGATCTCTTGAAGTGGAGATTGCACAAATAGAACGATTTTACGCGGATTTGCCAGAAGCCCAGCAAGCAGTAGTCAAGCAAATATTTGTATTAGACAGAACTCACGAAGAGGCAGCCAAGGCTCTTCGAATTCCTTTAGGTACGCTCAAGTCCAGACTACGACTTGGTGTGGGCAAATTAAGACAATTGATCGGAACTAAATGATGACTAACTCTGCGAACTTCCATCCATCGCTTCATTTGCTTACTGAGTTTTCTCAAGGCAATTTATCAGTGGGGATGAGCGTTGCTCTTTCCGCTCACCTTGAACTTTGTGAAGTGTGCCGAGAGAAATCCAAAGGTCTTGAATGCGAGGCAGCTGAATCTTGGATGCAGGTCGCTGAGAAGTCAAAAACACCAGATTTTACGAGCATGATCGCTACAATAGTTGAGCAACCTCAAACCACAACGCTCGAGCCGACAGCTAGGTCAGAGAATAACTTAGTTAATGAAATGCATATGCTAAACCACAGCGTGACTCTTCCTCAAATCTTGGCAAAAGCTGCGTCCAAAGGTTTAGTTTGGAAAAAATTGGCTGGGGGTATTAACCAGGCACAAGTAGTTCTTGATAATAAAACCCAATGTGAGTTTATTTACATGACTCCAGGCAGCCAAGTACCGGTGCATAGGCACCAGGGCATTGAGGTCACATTGGTTTTAGATGGCAGTTTCAGTGACGAATTAGGCCACTATAAGGCTTCGGATTTCATGGTGCGCACCAAGGATAATTTGCATAGGCCGACGAGCGAAGAAGGTTGCTTGTGCTTTGCCGTATTAGATAGCCCGCTAACCTTTACTAAAGGCTTGGCTAAATTGATGAATCCGTTCATCCAATATAAGTTTCGTAAAGCGATGGCTCAGCGCGCTTAACCATTGCTCTTATACAGTTTCCGTACCATCTAAAGCAGACTTGAATTTAAGTCTTTTTTTTGTTTTTGCTCTTTTTTCTTCTTTCATCTCCTCTTCCCTCCATTTTTATTCCCCACATTGCCATATTATTAAGCTGCGCAAGTTCTTAGCTTAGTTTGTTCTATTACGATTTTTTAACGGCATCGATATTCATGGCTACCGAAATTCTTTGTCGGTTACCCGTGTATTGGCGCACGCCGTGTTTCAGCCATGCAGGAAAAATCAGCAAATTGCCTCGCTCTAAATTTAGTTCTACTTCATATTGCTGAGGTTGCCCATTTGAGCCAATAAGCCTTGCAGCCGTGTTGTGCATTGCCGCCATTGGGAAGCGGGGGTCTTCAATATAGAAGGCGCCACCGACATCTTCTATGCGCTCTGGCGCCTCGCTTATATCCTTGCCTGGATCACCACCTAAATCTAAGTAGAGAACAGCAGCCCAAAGATTGCCGGGATGAGCGTGGGCCTGATTAAGCCCGCCATTCGATGTCACATTAGCCCACATACGCACCGACCAATCATAACTATCAACAGTAGAATCTTGAAAATGGCTAAGGCGCTTACAAATTTTGATTGCCGTATCAGCTAGCTTAGCCGCAGCTGATTGCCCCCAAATCAACATGTCAGTATCAGAGTGCCAGCCACCAATGTTGGATCGATTCAGACCATTTGAGGCAGCCATATTTTTAAAAATAGCCGCTTCTAAATCTGCCAGCAACGGTTCGGCATCTTTGAGACGCGTGTAAGCGAGCGGGGTCTCGAAGAAGCCTAGGTGCTGCGCCTCTACCTTTAAGGGTGTTGTGTTGTCATGATTTCGCATAATGTCAATAATAGTACCCGAGAAAAATTACAGCTTGTTGACTGTGCAGGCCTCTACCTTTCTGCCATCGTCCGTAAAAAGGTGGCAACCGGCGTGCAGTGTCACAAAAATGCAAACTAACCGTAGCACAAATGAAATATGCCCCGCCTATTATTATCTCAGCTTAAGACACAGCATCAAATACAGCGAAAGACCAAAACGCTGAATAATCGAAAATCGAATAAGACTTAATAGGAGTCACTATGAATTTTAAGCGCTCAAAACTCAGCACAATCGCAACCGCCGTCGCACTAGGAATCGCTGCTATGTCAGTTCAGGCTGCTGATCAGCCTATTTTGCCAACAGCCGGCGCTAGCGCAGGCGCAGTATTCACTGGCGGGGCTACTATTAACGGTGGCGCGAGTTACTTATCAGCTGTCCCAGCCACTGAAGCGGCGGATTTAGTTGCGACCATCAAACCTGCCGCTGCCGATGTTGGCAAAATGGGTAGTATAGTTGTCGTTGCTGAGGTTCCTGGATTAGGTTTGTTTAATCTTCTGTCTGGTGGCATTTGGGTTCCACTTACTGATGTTGCCAACGTGCAGACATTTGTCAACAAAGTGCTCTCAGCCTCCGAAGAAATTACAATAATTGATGATCTTGTCGGTGTAGATACAAATCTTGCTGGCTTGACTATCAGTGGATTTGTCGGTTATTACACCGGCGGCGATCTCGCAACACTAACCTTTTCTAGCGCGCCAGCGGCATTGGCTATCTCTCCTGCTGTAACTGCTGGATGCCCGACTAACACTTTAGACAGTGGTTTGACCTTTAAAGGTAAGCCGACCTGCACATTAACAGGCCGAATCACTAGCGACACTCACCTGACATCAAACAATACTTACCTGCTTCAAGGGCAAGTGGTTATTGGCGAAAACGTGGTTGCTGGCGAAAAGACTCAGCTTACAATCGACGCGGGAACTGTCATTTTTAATACCGGTGGTGTTCATCTGTTGGTGGTTGACCGTAACGGTCAGATTCAGGCAAACGGCAGTGCGGCTAAGCCTATTATTTTCACCTATGAAGGCGATGAAACAGCAACTGAAGATACTCGCGGTCAATGGGGCGGCTTGGTTATTAATGGCAGTGCCACTATTAACGAAGCAGGCGGAGTCGCCGATGGCGAAGGCGCAAGCGGCTTGTATGGCGGCACTAACGATACAGACAGCAGTGGCTCAATAACGTATGTACAGGTTAAATACGCGGGCAGAGTATTTACTGAATCTGATGAACTTAATGGTAT
>JBLHTH010000089.1:0-13194 GCA_047627195.1 Pseudohongiellaceae bacterium
GTAAATGTGACATATTGATGAATTTTGCGAAACTCCTCGGTCAGGCGCGGCCTTGCAACACAGTATGCTAACTTCCAACCGGTTGCGTGGTAGGTCTTTCCAAACGAAAATACCACATAAGATTTTTCCGATAGCTCAGGATGACTTAAAACACTTTGGTGTTTTTGGTCATCAAAAACCATATGTTCATAAACCTCATCGGACAAAACTAGAATTTTTTTGCCGCGTATCGCGTTTGACAGCAAATTCAAATCCGTTTGAGTTAAGACACTGCCACAGGGATTATGCGGTGAATTAATAATGATCAGCTTAGTTTTTTCAGATATTGCGTCATCTAAAGTTTGCCAATTAATCGCATAATCAGGAAGTTCTAAGCTAATTCGTACCGGAATCGCGCCTGCCATCAAAATAGCAGGCTCGTAGGAATCATAGGCAGGATCGAAAATAATTACTTCATCACCTTTAGTTACCGTCGCCTGCACCGCATTAAATATTGCTTCGGTTGCGCCTGAGGTAACGGTTATCTCGTTTTCAATATCAGCCGAGAATCCATAAAGTATTTTGATCTTATTTGCTATTTCCTGACGTAGTAAGGGAATACCTGACATTGCCGGGTATTGGTTTTTATTATCGTACAGGCGTTTTGTCACTAGTTCTTTTAAGCGTTCGGGACAATCAAAGTCCGGAAAACCTTGTGATAGGTTTATGGCACCATAGTCTTGAGCCATTTTTGACATGACTGTAAAAATGGTTGTGCCAATATGTGGTAACTTGCTTTGCACGATAATTCACCTGATTCGGGTCTAAAAACTAGCGGCTAAGCCGCCCTCAGATTCTATTCTAACTTAACAAGCTAGGGATGTAGCGCACACTGTGCGCGAGTAAGCCTTATTTCATTAGAGGCGAGGCTATTCTTTAGTTAACATGTACAAAAGCTTTAAGATAAGCAAGGATAAGAGATGCCAGTATTAGAAAAAGAAGCAGCAAATGTAAAAAATAATAATGAGCAGGCCATTATCAATTCAAAAAATAAACAAGTGACAGATAAACCATTGTATTCATTGCCGCTGCTTAATCTAGATGCGGGGCGGGCAGCTGTTCTCGCCTACTTCGAAAATACTTGGGCGCTTACCGAACAACTGTTTTCCTCGCTTGTCAGCGAGGAAGCTTATCTAACACGCCCTTATCACAAAACTCGTCATCCTCTTATTTTCTATTATGCTCACCCCGTGTGTTTTTACGTCAACAAGCTGTTAGTTAGCGGAATAATCGACGCGCCGGTCAATCAAAAGCTGGAACTGCTGTTTGAAACTGGCGTTGATGAAATGAACTGGGATGATCTTCACGACGGCGAGCAAGACCTATGGCCATCATTGGTTGAGGTCAGGGAGTATCGCTCTAAGGTATATAACCTCGTGAAACATGTTATCCAGACTCATCCGGGTCTCGATGAGCCTATTACGATGGACAAGCCCACATGGGCGTTAGCTATGGCATTTGAGCATGAAAGAATTCATCTAGAAACGTCCAGCGTTCTTATTAGAGAGTTACCAGTCAACTTAGTTAAAGAGCCTGCCGCATGGCCGCCCTACTTAACGGGCCCGGTTGCACAGGTCTCTAACCCTGTTGCAGGCAAAGACTATCCAAATAACGAAATGGTCGAAATTTCAGGCGGTGAAGCTAAAATTGGCAAGCCACGCTCGTGGCCTTCATTTGGTTGGGACAACGAATACGGGCATGATAAGCGTCAAGTTACAGATTTTAGAACATCCAAGTTCCTAATCAGCAATGGAGAGTTTTTTGAATTTGTTAAATCTGGCGGCTATGAGCAAAAGAAACATTGGTCTGACTCTGGCTGGGGTTGGCGCCAATTTCGCAATGTTAAATGGCCGACGTTCTGGATTCAAGATGGTCCTGCGGGCTCGAACAGATTTAAACTTAGGAGCACTTTTGCGGAGCTTCCTATGCAATGGAGCTGGCCTGCGGTCGTCAATTTTTATGAGGCCAAGGCCTACTGTCATTGGTTGTCAGACAAAGAAGGATCCGAAACGCCCTATCGGCTTCTCCAAGAAAGTGAGCATCAAGCAATAAGGGGCTCTAAAATTGGACGAGCATCCGAGTGGCCTGCAGGTGGAGATAGTGTATTAGCCTATGACCAGGTAATGAACTCAACAGAGCTTTACTCAATCAATCATAATCTGCGATTTGGCAGTGAAGGTGCCGTTGATTCCTTTACCGCCAATGATCAGGGAGTCTACGACGCACAGGGCAATGTGTGGCAATGGTGTGAGGATGCATTTCATGCGCTGCCAGATTTTGAAATCCATCCCTTGTATACGGATTTCAGCACTCCTTGCTATGATGGAGAACACCAAATGATGCTTGGTGGTTCTTTTATCAGTACAGGAGATGAGGCGAGTATTTGGGCACGTTTCCAATTTCGTCCGCATTTCTTTCAACACGCTGGGTTTAGAGTGACTAGAGAAATTGCAGAGCTAACGAAAAAAGGTGATAAATACGATACTGATGCGGTCGTCAGTCAGTATTTACTGTTTCATTATGGTTCGGCCGAAGAGCAGCGAGACACAGCAATTACCGCCGGTGTTGGTCATCCTAGCGCGGTCAATCTCATTGATCGAACCGTAGAGCTGATGGAGAAATTCGCTCTCAATAAAAATAACGCGCTCGATTTGGGATGTGCAGTAGGACGGTCTAGCTTTGAGCTTGCTAGGGAGTTCTCTCAAGTTGTCGCTTTGGACTACAGCGCAGCGTTTATAGACGCCGCTAACGAAATTAAGCGAGACGCTGAAATAGATTATGAGCGCTGGGACACAGGAAAATTTAGAACTCGTTTAACTGCGTCAGTCGATGACAGCATAGACCGTGAAAGACTTACTTTTATTCAAGGTGATGCGGCAAATCTAGAAGCTGAAAATGTGTTTAATACCACCGCGCCTTTTGATGCGATTTTGCTCAGTAACTTGCTGTGTCGGTTAACACACCCAGAAAACTGCTTAAGCCAATTTATCGATTCGGACAAATACATTAGCAGTGGTGGAATACTCGTTATCACCTCGCCAAATACATGGATGGAGCAATACACTCGAGAGGAAAATTTCCTCGATGGTGAGGACAGCGATGCCACACTGGCTGCAATAGGTCGCTTGTTGCCTGGCTTTGAACTCATACATCACGAAGACATTCCTTTTATGATTCGAGAGCATCGCAGGAAATACGAATACATTATTAGCCAAGGCTCGGTTTGGCGAAAACTGTAGTAAAGCGTCTAGAAGCTATAGCTAAAATCTATACTTATAAAATATAAAGTGTCGCCATCGAAGGTTTTGCGTAATCGGTGTCGATAGTAAATAGTCATCAAAAGATGTCGGGTAATTACTTCGGCGTCTTTTGAATATCCGTCTCGCTGGCTAGCTGCTTAAGTGAAAAACGGACCTATAAAAAAGGCCATAACCGCGAGGTTATGGCCTTTTTTATTAGTAAAGAATTTATCTTTCTGGGAACTCATTTGTCTGTGAACTTATCTGTCTATGAATATAGCCGCCGACGTAAATTTTAAAACGCCTACCTAAGCGAAGGCTAGGCCTCCACTTGCAGCCAGTCGTTCAGCTCGATGATATCCTGCGGCGTTAAAATACCAGTAACTTGTTTTAGCAGCAGCGAGTCAACGACATAGGTGTAGCGCGCGTCAGCATAGAGCCTGAGAGCTCGGTATAAATTCTCCCGGGCTCTAAGTACTTCCACAATGTTTCTAGTACCAACTTCAGCTCCTAGCTCTGTAGCATCTAACGCCAATTGAGCGGAGTTGATAGATTGCTGGCGTTGAGCAATAACAAGTACATCAGTGTTAACTCTTCGGAACGAATCGCGGACGTTCTGGGTTAACTGGCGTTTGGTAAATTCTAGAGATTCTTTTGCTGCTACAACATTGTATTCAGCTTGGCGGCGTCTTGAGCTAACCGCGCCACCTTGAAAGATCGGAATGGAAAGCGTTAAAGCCAATCTGGTTCGATCAAACGCACCACCACCAATCTGAATGCCGGACTGATTGATCGGTGCGGTAACATCGTGAGCAAAGGCGGCCTGCAAGGCGATAGTGGGCAGATGGTCGGATTTGCGAGCCTTTAAACTTTCTTCATTGGCCTCCAGATTGAATTTTGCAGAGGCAATAGCGAGGCTGTTTGAACCGGCCTGTGACTCCCACTCTCTAAGATTTCCGTCTACATTGATGACAGGGAAATCTTCTCTGAGCACGTCAATATTGGGGTGCGATTGGCCAGTGATAGCTTCTAATACTTCATAGGCAGAAAGTAAGAAGTTCTCCTGCAGGATTGTAGTGTTGCGAGCTAAATCATAGGCTGCTTGGCTATCGAAAACATCTGTAATCGCTACTAAGCCAACTTCTTCACGCTGTTGAGTTTGCTCGAGTGAGCGCAGCGCAGCCTCTTCTTCTTGAACATTGGTATCGAGTAAATCTCTCGCTCTGAGAACATTGAAATAGGCAGAGGCTACTCGAACGATTAGATCTTGTTCCTGAGCTGCCAAGTTTACCGCGCCGGCTTTATCACTCGCCTGAGCGCTTTGAAAAGTATACCAGCCAGCTAGATTTACCACGGCTTGATTGAGGCTCATCGACCAGCCGTGATTGTTAAGACCGGGCTGAAAGCTATGATCTTGCCTTCTGAAGACAGTCGATGCCCCGGTGTCGGGGTTCACTCCAGAAATGTACTGAGAGTCTGTCGGGCCACTGGTCAGACGAGAGGTGTTTGCCGAGGCGGCTAGGGTTGGTAACAAAGCCGAGCGGCTTTGCACCATATTTTCGCGATTAGCACGGTAGGTAGCTTTCGACTGTCTCAGCGTTGGATCATTGTCGAAAGCAATTTGCAAGATAGTGACCAAGTCATCTGCATAGCCCGGCGAGCTTGCGGCTAAGCTAAGTGTGACAATTCCAAACAGTTTCGCGATACGTCTCATAACATGTGACCTTTTACTATTATTAGTGTGACAAACGGGTTCAATATTGGGCCGAAAAAGAATCCAGCTTGGGTACTCTAAATCAAGAAGCATTCTACACAGTGTAACTAAAAGTGACAATTTCAATAGAGACTTTGCGATAGTTAGACCTAATAAACCTATCAGACGCTCTCTATGCCCTATCAGTTACAGTAGATTCAGTTTTTACTTCGAATTTACTGCTTATTACTTACTTAAAAATTTAGTGCATGATCGGGCTCAGAGAATACTGCTGCTATTAATAGTATATATACGGATTAACAGAACATACCATTCTGCGCGACTTATCACTGCCAATCATTTTTAGTTATAGAGTGTGGAGCAATCAATTTGGATTTACCAATGAATGCCAATTCAGAAAAAAACCTGAATAAAGTTCTCGATAAGGAAAGTGATTTAGACTGGGGTGACTAACCGGCCTCTCTATATCCCTAATTCTCATAAGGTTTACGTCGAAGGCAGTCGGCCAGACCAGCAGGTCCCGATGAGAGAAATTCAGCTAACGCCGACCGAGGCAGCAAAAGGTATGTAAGGATGATCGTTCGATTCGAGTTTTTGACACCGGTGTGGGAGCTACTCAGACAGCGAGGTCGCAGCGGCTATTAGTTCAGGTATGGAATATAAATCTAAGGAATACAATATCCGCGGCTGCCAGCTCTATTCCAAAAAGCAGTTAGGGCAATAGAAAAACTAGCTAGACTCTGAGGTATCCCCAGAAAATCTGTCATTAGGTCAATAGATTAACCTGTTCTAAAGTGGTAATTCTGCGTCTATCAAACTCAACACTCGAGTCAGGGGCTAGGGTCTTGTTTGCGAGCAATCAGTGCCCAAGGACGGTCAGAAGATAAGACCTCAGCTCCAGACGGCCAGCTAGTTTAAGTAGGGACACGCCATAATTAACAGGGATATCCCCTATTCACTAGCTTTTGGCCCTGATTGTTAAACTGAAATACCCCCGTCACTTATAGAATGGGTTCCGGGGTAAACCCTAGACTACTTAAGCCCTAAAACAACAGGGCAAATGTTCTGAAACTTTGCTCAGATACCCGAGCGTTAGACCCACTAATTAGATCAACGCAAAGCGGCCTGCCTACATTAAACCGCTTTGCACATATTCATGTAGGGTTTCTAGGCAAGAGTGTCCAAGCTTTTCACAGCGCTCTGGAGACCAGCCAAATTTAACATCTGGGGTGGCAGTGGTATCCTTGAACGGCATCTCTAATGTCATCGCTAAACACTGATGCAGGGTTGCAACTTGTCCTGTGCTCATCGATAGATTGGCAGTCCCCGGCGCCTTCGCTGGATAACCAAATTTTGTTTGAAAATCTGGATTGATTTGAGCCAGCGTCTCTTTATAGAAATTCAGCTGTGCCTGTTGATTTGTTCCCCAGCCAATTAGGCCTTCGGTGCCAGCGATAAAACAGTAAGGCAAAGACTCATCTCCATGCACGTCCAAGAAGAAATCTGCCCCTATGGATTTTATAGCCTCCTTAACCAGATACACTTCGGGGCTGTTTTCCATGGAGGGATCGGCCCACTCTCTGTTTAGATTGTACCCTGCTGCATTGGTTCGAAGATGGCCTCGTCGACTGCCATCAGGATTCATATTGGGTACCAAATAGAAATCGCAAGACTGAAGTAGTTGTTTGCTAAACGGGTTGGATTGATCAAGCAGAGAGGCTATACACCCCTGCATCAACCACTGCGCCATCGTTTCTCCCGGGTGCTGTCTTGCAATAATCCAACACTTTTTACGCTCTGTATTGCCTTGCGGGTCTCGGATAAGCAATAAGTCCATGTCTTGACCATCTAAGGTTTTACCTAACACTCGATGTTCACAGCGATCTGATAATTGGCTTATTGCGACAAGGTCATGGTGCCGCTCCATAGAATAAGGTGCAAAGTAGGCAAAATAAACCGAATCGTGGCTAGGCGTAAATTGAAATGATAAAACGCCATTTTCTAGCGCGGTTGGATGGCGTAGCCACTGCTGTCGGTCATAGGAGTAGACGACTTGGTAGTTTTGGAACCCCGGAGGATAAGCGGCACCTTTAGCATTTAGGATGCTAAGTTTGCACTCTTGGGCCTTGGCACCGCTTAAGCGGAAGTGAAACCACTGATAAAAATCCGAACGATAGTCAGGCTCGATTTCTAATTGAATGTCTTGAAAATCAGACTGAGATACTACTTTAATGTTTCCAGAGTCAAAATTTTTACTAATCAGCACGCTAATTCCTGTCGAATTAAATCTAAATGTGACCGCAAGTATGACTTTGTAACGAAGTATTTGCTATCATTGCAGCCCATTTTTTAGCAGCAACGAGATACCGCATGACGGTCGCAACTGACAACTTAAACATAACCTCCAATAACGCTCTTATGACGCCACAGCAGCTCAAAGCACTGCTGCCACTAAGCGATACAGCATTAGAGACAGTGACGAAGGCTCGCGAAACCATCTTTTCCATTCTTGATAGAAAAGATCCACGTTTGTTTGTCGTAGTTGGGCCCTGCTCAATTCACGACACCAAAGCGGCTTTGGAATATGCGGGAAAATTAAAGACGTTGTCCGAAAAGGTTGCTGACACTATCTATATTGTTATGCGTGTCTATTTTGAAAAACCAAGAACGTCAATTGGTTGGAAAGGGCTAATTAACGACCCATATATGGATGATTCTTTTAAAATAGAAGAGGGGCTAAAAATTGGCCGAAAGCTTCTGCTTGATATCGTCGAGCTTGGCCTGCCCACATCTTCTGAAGCGCTAGATCCAATTTCGCCGCAATACCTACAAGACGTTATTGCTTGGTCAGCAATTGGGGCGCGTACAACGGAGTCACAAACTCATAGAGAAATGTCTTCTGGTTTGTCTTCTGCAGTTGGATTCAAAAATGGTACCGATGGTGGTTTAACCGTCGCTGTAAACGCTATGCAATCTGTGTCCAGTCCCCACCGATTTCTGGGAATTAATGAGGCAGGGCAAGTTTCTGTCGTGACCACAAAAGGCAATCCTTATGCCCATGTGGTCCTAAGAGGTGGCAGTAAAGGACCTAATTATGATTCGGTTAATGTTGCTCAGTGTGAAAAGGCTTTAGCCGCAGGAGGTGTGAACTCCAATATTATGATCGATTGCAGCCACGCCAATTCAAGCAAAGATCCTGATGTTCAACCTCTAGTTTTGAAAGACATGACGAATCAAATCTTAGAGGGCAACAAGTCAATAATTGGCGCTATGTTGGAAGGACATCTATTTCACGGCAGTCAGTCCATTCCCGCAAATCTAGATGATTTAAAGTATGGTGTGTCTGTTACCGATGCGTGTATGAGTTGGGATACTACAGAGAAAGCGATCTTAGAAATGGCTGAGAAGTTAAAAGACGTCTTACCTAATCGGTAGGTTTGCAATTAGGCTAGAATCGCCCGGCTTTAAAAGCTTGAGCCGGGTTGACTTAAAAATTCTACTTCTTGCTCGGTGGATTTGCGCCGTAGCACTTTATTGCGATGAGGATAGCGCCCAAATCTATCAATGATTTGCTTATGCTTTAGCTCGTAGTTGAAATTGTTTTCTAGGCCCGGGTGGTCAAAAAGAAAGATTGCGATTTCATGAATTTCCGCCGACTCACTGTGCATAAAAGGCATATACATGAACGCCTTTTGCGTGTCGTTCAATTCTAAGTCCATTTTTCTTCTAATGGCCTCTTGGGCAAGTACTAGCGCTAAACTGTCCCAGGCGAAAGCTTTTGGGCTATCTCGGTACATGTTTCTCGAGAACTGATCCAACAAAATTATTTCAGCTAGCGCGTCAAGTGGGTGATCACGCCACCTGTACAGTAATCCTTGAGTTGCCTTTTTATGCAGGGATTTGAAGCGAGATCTGACCAGTTCGTCAAAACTGTCATCTTTTTTAAAACGCTGGTTTGGCTCGATTTCTTCAAACCAAAATTGAATTACTTCCTTCGCTGACACGGCAAACCTCTTTCACTAAAAATACTCTACTTACTACTATCGTCCAAATTGGCAGTATTTTTAGCAGGATTGACCCTAGCAACGTCTCCTGAAAAGGAATGCTCTAACTAGGCGGTACTAGAGTAAGCAATGGACAGTGCTTCTTTCTCCCTTCGCCCCAACGTGATCCACTTTTGAACGAAAGGATTGTCCAGCAGTGTTTGCATATACGTATTTGCTTCGCCGCTTAGCTCAGCCTCATAAGATTGGAAGCGAATAGCCATTGCAGCATACATACAATCAGCTATAGAAAACCGTCCAAAGAGATAGCTGCCATTTTCGCCATATTTACGCCTGCAACAGCTCCAGATAGCATCGATACGAGCGATCTCATTTACCACTTGATTCGAAGGTGTTAATGGGTAGCTGGCTTTACAGTTCATTGGCCAGTCGCGCTTGAGGCTAAGGAACTCCGCGTGGCACTCCGCGCTAATTGATCTTGCGCTGGATCTGCGCTTAGCGCTAGCCGGCCAAGCGACTCCACCCAAAATCTCTTCATTGATATATTCGCAGATTGATAATGAATCCCAAACGTTAATGTCCTTATGCAGTAGCACAGGAACTTTGAGAGAAGGAGAAAATGGGCCGAGCTTTTCTGCGGTATTGTCCTGATAAAGTTGAATCTCAATCTCATCAAAGTCGACATCGTACATCTTTAACATTAACCAAGGGCAAAGAGACCACGCAGAGTAGTTTTTATTGCCGATTACTAGCCTTAACTTTGTCATTTGCTCTCTCCGGTTTCCATTTTGTGCATAGCTTTATCTGTCATCAGGGTTTTGCGTGAGCATTTGTTTTGTAGAGTCACGAAGTCTTACGATTACGCGTCTGTCGAAGAAATCTGATTCAAAACTTTGATTTGATTCTACTGGCTGGGTTTCGCCATAGGCGATTGTGGTAATCGCCGAATTTTGAATTCCTATTCTATTAAAAAAGGTTTTGACCGAGTCGCTGCGTTTTTTGGACAAATTCAAATTCATTTGGGCGTCGCCGTTTCGATCGGCGTAGCCTATGATTTCAATTCTTGTAGCCGGTAACAATTCGGCGATTTTAGCCATGCCGGTGAGCTGATCCGCATATTGCGGCTCAATATTGCTAGAGCCGCTTCTGAAGTGAAGAGAAAGGCCGGCGTTGTCGCAACACGATGCCAGCGCATCTAGAGAGTGGGATACATTTAATAGCTGTGGTTCTTGTTTGCGCATAGAATCTAGTTTGCCAAGTGCTAGCTGATACTCTCGTTGCAGGTTCAGGGAGTCTTCGGTTAGCTGCTGATAAGCCAGTTGGCTCTGCACTAGGTCTACTTGAAGTAATCCAACTTCCTGACGTGCGCGCCAGCCATCTCCAAATACGGCTCCTAGTGCGCCTCCGACAATTGCCCCTGGAGGTCCGCCTGCTAGCGCGCCTATCGTAACCCCGCTGAAGAAGCCGTAAGTTTCCTGTTTGCTTGTGTTTTGGCCATAATCAGCTTTCTCTGTATCGGCTAATGCCGGAACAGAAACTAAGCTACACAAAACAACTGAGGTTAAAAATTTTGTCATGGTTATGATCCTTATTTGGTTTTGGCAGCGCTGCTGCTATGTGACTTAAATGGAAAAACTGTTGCTTGAAACATCGTTTGGGTATGTAAGCTATTAAACACAACGTTTATTGCTATGTTGGGTAGGTAAAAGGGCGATGCGCAGATTAAATATGGCAGAATAATGGCAATTGCTAAGCCCTGTGAAACCATCTCTCACTTTGCTACGTCAAATGGGTTATAGTCGCGAAAATCAGTAGTATTTCGTTAATTCATTCGTAATAACTGAAGAAGCTAAGACCATGAGTAGAAGAATCGCTATTGTTGAAGATGAGGCCGCTATTCGAGAGAACTACGCCGATGTCTTGCGCAAACAAGGATATGAAGTAAATACCTACGCCAATCGCAAAGATGCAATGCTAGCTTTTGATATAAGGCTGCCTAATTTGGCGGTCATCGATATTGGCTTGGAAGATGAGATTGATGGTGGCTTTAAACTCTGTCAGGCACTGCGCTCGCTTTCTGACACTTTGCCCATTATATTTCTAACCGCCAGAGACAATGACTTTGATACGGTTAGTGGTCTTCGAATGGGTGCTGATGATTATTTAACCAAAGACATTAGTCTGCCGCATCTAACCGCGAGAATAGCCGCTCTGTTTCGCCGAATGGATGTGATAGATCAACCGCCTTCACCGGAGAATCAAATCGAGCGTGACAAGCTTGCTCTTGATATTGGAAGACTCACCGTTCAGTGGAAAGGTCATGCAATACCTCTAACGGTGACAGAGTTTTGGATGGTTCACGCGCTGGCGAAATTTCCAGGTCACGTAAAAAGCCGGCAAATTTTGATGCAAGAATCGAAAATTTTTGTAGATGGCAGTACTATTACCTCGCACATCAAAAGGATTCGTAAAAAATTTATGCAGGTTGATGATGACTTCGATTGCATAGAAACCGTTTATGGGATGGGCTACCGCTGGAACATGGCGCCAGAATCTGTAGCAACTCATTAGATGATGCTGGCGTTTAAAAATCCGTTTGGAATTCGTTTCAAGTTGGTTTTCCTTTCCAGTTTCCTCTTGGTTATTCCTTGGCTCGGATATCAATATATTCTTGAGATGGAAACCTATCTTAGCCGTGGTCAAGAACAAACTGTTTTAGGAACGGCTCAGGCTTTGGCCACTGCACTAAATGAAAGACCGGAGTTGTTTGACGAGGGAATATACGGTTTAGCTGCTAGTTCGGAAGATCTTTATGTCTACCCTGTTTTCTCGCCGCTCTCTCTAGACGATGGTGGGTTAGTTGATTGGCGAGAATATCAGCAATACGAAGTTGAATACGGAGCAAAAGATTACCTCTCTACATCTCTTGCCCCTGTCAGACTTCAAGGCAACGAAGATTCTTTAAAGTTCAAGAGTATGGTGGGCGAGCATAACGGTTCGCTTTATGCCTACTTTAAAGTTAAAGACGATAATTTAGTTTATCGAAGCCAAACTTCCTTAAGTGTTTATCGCAGCGATTTCATTCAGATAAGTATGCTTTCCAAGCAGGGAAATGAAATCAATCGCTACGTGATAGCGCCTCATGAACCGGAATACCTTTACCCATTTCGAGTTGAAGACGATTACTCAAACCCTATTCACGAAGATCGTATCAGCGGTCAATGGTATGAAACAGAGGGCGGCTATGAAGTAGAGCTGCAAATTCCAATGGATATGCTCGGCGATAAACTTGGATTCGCTATCTTTGATGTGGATGATGATGAAAATCGGGGCATTAACAGCGTAGTTGCCACCTATCGGTCAGAGGACAAAGAGCGGCTGGGGTCACTTCGATTACCAACACCGGAAATCGATCGAATTGTCGCTGGCATGGGACACAATAATTCGCGTATTCAAATTGTCGACCGTGCTGGCCGAGTGCTTTTAAGCGTCGGTGATATTCAATCTGCAACGGGCTTTCAGCTGGAGAAACCGGCCGATGAGCGTCTAGCAGAAAATAAATACATGTCTTATGTTCAAGACAAAATTCTCAATCCTCTTTACTACCAAATTCTTTCTAAACCCAGCAACGACTTCATTGATGAGCTTTACTCTGGTGTTCGCCGTGAAGGTGCGCATATTGATTCGGCGTTAAGCGGCGTGCCTTTTACTCAGTTTAGAACCTTGACAGATGAAACCCAGACTCGGCTTTTGGAAGCTGCGCACCCCATTGTCGCTGGGGGAGAAGTTATGGGAGCGGTTGTGGTTGATCAGAACATGAATGGTCTTCGTACTTTTAGAAATCAAGCACTAGAGCAACTTTTTAATACTATCCTTGCAGTAATGTTAATGGTGACTCTTGGTCTATTTTTCTTCGCTTCCAGAATTTCGTCGAGAATAAGACTACTAAGGAATCAGGCTGAAGGGGTAATTGACGAATCTGGGCGTGTAAAGAATAATATGACGCCTTCCAAAAATTCTGACGAAATTGGAGATCTTTCCCGAAGTTTTGCAAATATTGTGGAACGTCTGTCTCAATATACAGGCTACTTGGAAAACATGTCGTCAAGGCTTTCCCATGAATTGAGAACGCCAGTGACAGTGGTCAGATCATCGCTAGAAAATTTGAGTATGATAGACAGTAATGATGAATCTAAGA
>JBLHTH010000090.1:0-12844 GCA_047627195.1 Pseudohongiellaceae bacterium
TCACCGCTTTAATGACTTCACCTTCGTGGCTCGCGGTCGCTTCTTCGGCGAGTATTCTGTAGCACAACGTCCGAGCTCTGGAGTATCCATCGATGGATCGATTTTCGAGTCACAGACATTCGACCCAGAACTGTATATCGACCTCGAGGGCCAGTATCAGTTTAACGATAAACTGCGGTTTACTGTTGGCGCTCGAAACGCGTTCGATGAGTATCCAGACGAAATACGTCTAAGCCAGTTAGATACCCGCGGCCGAATCTATCACTCCGGCTCCCCATTGCCTTGGGCTGGCGGCTACTACTACGGCAGAGTCGACTTCAGTCTTTAACTAAGTCAGTAGGTAATATAAAAAGGGTGGTAAGCATTGCTTACCACCCTTTTTTTGTCCTCAATAAATGGCAACTAAACTAGACCTGCAGTTAAGGTACAGCTTCAACCCCTCAGTTTGGCCCTCTTCCTTTTTACCAATCCTGACTTACCTCCCATCACCCTAACGCCTCTATCGCTGCCTCAACCACACACGCCTCACTGCCTATTCCCAAACCGTCATGGTTACGCAACAATCAGCAACTACTATTAATCAGGCCTTTACTATCAACTATTACAGACTGCGAGAGCACCTATGTCCAATAACCTCAACCCTTGGCACTCACTGTTAAACTCTCCTATTTCCCGCCGCAACCTTCTTAAAGGCAGCGCAAATTTAACAGCGGCATTGGCTCTAGGAGGTCTTCCTAGCTTTCTACATGGCGCCTCCACGCGGCTTAACCATTTGCAAACTGACCCGTTTTATCTTGGTATCGCCTCAGGCGACCCTACTTCAGACTCCGTGGTTCTATGGACACGCCTGGCCCGCGAAGTAATGATTGCCGCAAATGCCGAGCTAAATGCTGTGGATGTCGATTACGAGATAGCTGATTCAAGAGCCTTCTCAAACATCATTCGAAGCGGCTCTATTGCCGCTACCCCAGAGCTTGGCCACAGCGCCCACGCAGAAGTTAGGGGGCTTAATCCAGATACCGAGTATTTCTACCGCTGGCATATTGGCGGTATCACTAGTCCTGTTGGTCGAACTAAGACCGCTCCTGAGGCCCACGCTGACAATCAAGAATTTCGCTTTGCTATCGCCTCTTGCCAGCAGTATGAGCATGGCTTTTTCACCGCTTATGAACATATGGCAGCTGAAGAGTTTGACCTCATTACGCATTTAGGGGACTACATTTACGAGCGTAGCTGGGGTGATGTCCGAGTAAGAGCTCATGAAGGCCCAGAAATAATCAACTTAAGCGACTACCGCGCTCGCTATGCCACCTATAAGTCTGACCCTGACTTACAGGCCGCACATGCGTCAGCGCCGTGGGCCGTCACATGGGACGATCATGAAGTAGACAACAACTATGCTGCTGATATTGGAGAGGATGATCAAACCCCTGAACAGCTATTGCTCCGGCGTTCTGCCGCATACCAAGCTTTCTACGAATTCATGCCGATTCGATTGCCTATTGGCCGCCAAGGGCCATCAATGCCTATCCATCGGCGGCTTAGATTCGGCAAGCTCATGGAAATGAATGTACTGGACACTCGTCAATATAGAAGCGACCAAGCTTGCGGCGATGGCAGAAAACCGAGTTGTGCTGCCCACCAGGACCCCAGCAGAGCTCTTTTAGGCTCAGCTCAGAAGCAATGGCTAAAACAAAGTCTAGCCACCGCTGACGCAACCTGGAATGTTCTGGCTCAACAAATAATGATGGCGAGCCTCAGGTCTGTAAACGAATCTGGCGAAGATTTATGGCCAATGGATATTTGGGACGGCTATCCCCATGAGCGCCAAGAAATACTCGAGCACTTAGATCAAGTTAAAACACCTAATCCTGTAGTGCTCACGGGAGATATACACTCCAACTGGGCTGCAGACCTTAAACTGGATTTCGATAAGCCGACTTCAAAAACGGTTGGCTCTGAATTTGTTGGCACTTCTATTACCTCCGGTGGTGACGGGGCGGATATGACAAAGTACGGACAAACCCTGTTAGCAAACAATCCCCATGTGAAGTTTTATAATGCCCAACGCGGCTATATAGCGGCAACGATTACACCCACTCTTTGGCGGTCTGATTATAAGGTGTTGCAGAAAATCACCGAAGCTGGCGCACCCATTAGTACGCGCAAAAGCTTTGTTGTCGAGGCTGGAGAACCGGGCGTTCAAGAAGCGTAAGTTTTTGTTCGGCAATCACAATAGCCATCAAATTATTATCAGGGTCGGCGTTGGCACCATTATTTCAATGCCGTCTATCAATATTCACTCTATGCGAAAACAGCAAATGGAAACAACAAAGGCAGTGATCATCAAGCAGCTATTAAGCACCTTGTTATTAAGCGCCTGTGCCCAAGGCACCATTCAGGCACAGACTGATGATTTTGCCTGGCATGCCGGCGACCATCATATTCATAGCCGCTATAGCGTAGGCTGGGATAGAACTGTCGAGCCTCCCACCCCAATCAAAGGTGGCGACGCCATCTATCCGACTCCTATGAATGCGCTCATGGCCAAATATTTTGGCTTGAGTTGGATCGTGACAACGGACCATGGCGGTCCAGGCCACAGTAAGGTTAACTTTGAGCTGGCTTACCCCGAACTCTTAAAGTCCCGCCTTGTAGTACCCGATCTTTTACAATTCTATGGAATGGAATTGGACACGCCGGGCGCTGATCATTCAAGCCTTATAATTCCTTTCACAGATGATGAGGCAACTAAACTCTTCGAACTTGAATCAAACTTTGCTAAGCGTGAGCCTTGGCCGGCCGACCCAAGCTGGGACAGCGAGCCTAAAATGTTAGAGGCTCTTAAAGCGATGGCTCAGCTTGACGTGCCGCCTCTACTTATCGCAAACCATCCATCGAGGTCCGCTTCTGATCTAGGGGTCTACGGACTGGACACCCCAACGGAGCTCAGAAATTGGAACAACACAGCACCCAACGTGGCAGTCGGTATGGCTGGGGCACCTGGCCACCAAGCAGCAACATTGAACCCTGATGGCTCTTTGAACCCAGAGGATGCGCGCGGCGGCTACGGTCGATATCCAACACTCGGCGGCTTCGATCAGTTTACTGCCATAGTCGGCGGGTTTTGGGATTCCATGATTGCTGAAGGCCGAGACTGGTGGATCACCGCCAACTCTGATTCTCATATTCACTATACAGAAGGCGGATCAGATTTTTGGCCTGGCGAATACTCGAAAACTTATGTGTGGGCAGAAAAAACCTACGATTCGGTGATGTCCGGAATTCGAAATGGCAATATGTTTGTAACAACCGGCGACTTAATAGAAGAGCTTTATGTCACGGTCACAGATCAGGAGAAGACTTTTTCAGCCTCAATCGGCGATCGAGTGCTCAGTGACCGGCCTGACGGTCTAACAGTGACTATACGGTTTAAAGACCCGCAAACATCAAACTACAACGGCGAAAATCCTGAGGTAAACCGAGTAGATTTAATAATGGGCGAACTGGGACGCCCGGCCAAGACCCCAACTGACGATACTAATCTCAGCACCCGCGTCATTTACAGATTTAATAGCTCTCAGTGGCAATCAATTGAAGTGAATGGAGAAGAATATAGGGAGGTCAGCTATCAGCTACCGCCCCTGCAAGGCAGCAGCTATATTCGCGTGCGTGGCACCAATAGTTCTGAGCAGGAACCTACCCCTGATGCCCGAGGGGAAGACCCATGGTCAGATCTATGGTTTTATTCGAATCCTATAAGGATTGCCTTAAGCGCAGGAGACTAGCTGCTAGTTTCTAACCGCAGTAGCTTCGATTTCCACAAACATCAGCGGCGCGCCAAGACGGGCAATTTGAAACGCTGAGCGCGAAGGTAAATTGGGCTGTTCGTCGGTACCAAAAAACTGAATATAGGCTTCCATGAAGCCCGCGAAGTCCATAATTCCCTCATTAGCAGGGTCACCGACTAGAAAGACCTGCAATTTAATAACATCACTCATTTCTAAGCCCATACCTTCGAGGTTTTGTTCTATTTTGCTCAGCACAGACATCACTTGAGTCTTTGTATCTCCATAATAAGCTGGGTTTCCAACCCCAGCGCTGGCGTCTGCCGGAGATGGTGTTGCTCCACTCAAGAACACAATGTTTCCGCTTGTCACCTCTACCGCCTGGGCAATGGGGAAAGTTGAGTTATTAGGTAGAGGGTAACGTGTCACGTCGGCACTGACCGCGGTTATAAACAGTGAGCCAAGTGATAAAAATAAAGCTGTTTGTAGGTGTTTTAAACGCATGGAATTCTCCCAGATAGGCTTGCAGTTAAGTTGTGCACCATTCTAGCGCCAAAATACCTTAGAAACCTATTTATCCAACTAACCCGTGTTTATCTCCTTAAGCTGAAGCCTTCTTTAATTCGTACTGAGCTCGTGTTAAATTTCGATACTTAACGACAACAATAATCAGAATTAGAGCGGAGAGTTAAATGAAAATCACTTCATTGTGGGCTAACGCAGCTGCAGCGTTATTCCTTTGCAGCAACGTTTTTGCGCAAGACGCAGGCATCATCGGGCCGAGTCCCTACGAATTTATAACCCAGAGCTGGATGCAACCATTTGCGGAGGATGGGTTTACCTGGGGAGGCAATTCCAGTGTCTTTGTCGAATCCAACGAACGAATTTTTCTATTGCAGCGCGGTGAAACCGAACTGCCTGATCCGCTTCCCGATGACTACACAAACTTTGCGGGCTCTATGGGCTGGAACGTCTTACGAGGCCGTGGACGAGTATGGCGAAATTGTATTTATATCATCAACAGTGACGGTGAAGTTCAAGAAGTATGGGACCAATGGGATCATTTGTTTACAGGCACCGATGGCCCTGGGCCACACCGTATTACTCAAAACCCATATGACCCAGAAAAGAAAGTCTGGGTTATTGATGAAACCGGTCACATTATCTATGTGTTTTCAAACGATGGCGAAGATCTGTTAATGACTCTCGGTGAAAAAAATGTCGAAGGTAATGACGAAACACACTATTCGCTTCCTCAAGACATCGTTTTCCTACCGGACGGCAAGTTTTTGGTAGGTGATGGGTTAGGTAACAACCATAGAATTGTAGTGAGAAATGCCGATGGCTCTTACCATTCTGAGTTTGGAGAAGCTGGCACTGAACCCCATCAATTCACTAGTGTGCATAGCATGGCTTTTGGACCAAATGAAATGTTATATGCGCTGGATCGCGACAACAAGGATGTGAAGGTTTACCAGCAAACAGCTGCCAGAGAATCAAGCAACTACCCAACCTTTGAATACCAAACTACTTGGGGCGGCCTCGGCTTGCCACTCGATGTTTATGTAAGCGAAGAGAGTGCTTGGGTTACCGATTTGCAACCGCCCAAAGTTGTGCAGTTTAATTTCGATGGTAGCCGCGAATATACTTGGCCCCTACCAACCGAAGGCGCCGATTTCTGGATAGAGATGCATTCAATGTCGATTGATGAAGATGGCAATCTATACGGCACTGACAATCAAGCAGGCCGCCCTCAGAAGCTTGTACCAAGAAGTGATGCCAACCCTAAGCATGTTGTGAAAAAACAATACATCCCTCAGTAAAGGGCGTATGGGGGCGATAAATCGCCGGCAATCAGCACAGCAAAAAGAAAGGGCGAACTTAAGATTCGCCTTTTTTTCGCCCTTATTTTTACAACCAAACTTCTTTTCATCGCGGCGATGTTTTTAGCTAATCGATGCCGCCAGCTATTCCCTTCTTCCAATGGCCTTGTTTGGGCCTTAGTCAGAGCTGCACTTAGTATTTCCCATTATTTTTCAACTTTAAAACATGACCAAAAACTATGCGCTATACCTAATTAAAAGAGTTCTTTTAATCCACTTATCCTAGGAAAGATTTAATAGGGATGCACACCTAATAGAAATTAACAAAGCCATGAAAATCTTGGCCGTAGACGATCAGGAAAACATGCGCAGAATAGTAAAACAGGTACTCAATGATTTGGGTTTCCGCAACGTCAAAGTAGCAGATGACGGTGTTACGGCTCTGCCTATGCTAAAAAATAAAAGTTTTGATTTTTTGGTGTCTGATTGGAACATGCGTCAAATGCAGGGTATTGATTTACTTAAAGCTGTGCAGGCTGACGAAAACCTTAAAAGTCTTCCCGTGTTAATGGTAACTGCCGAAGCGAAAAGGAACAGATTATCGAAGCCGTTAAGGCCGGCGTAAATGGCTATTGCATCAAGCCTTTCAATCGAGAAACGCTGCATTCTAAAATTAAAAATACCTTCAGTAAACTCTAGTCTACAGGTTTGGCTTACCCAACTAAAATACTCGAAATTTGTTTACTTAACGTATCAGAACAAAAATACTACAAAGCAAGCCGTACTATAGAAAAAGCAAGCTGCTAAACTAACAAACCTCTTTTCGCAGGCGCCATATTTATGCTGCCGATGAACGAAAAACAGCATTTGACATCAGGCTAAATAAAACAAACCTGAGTGTTGCTAGCGACACACCCAAATTAAACGAATCACATAAACCATCAATAAAAGTAAGCAACTCTGATCTGTATAAACTACCTCTATCAAACTTACTGAGCTGGTCAAACGTTATCAGCCCTCCTGCCGCTTCAAACATTTTAGACGTATTAGAATCACTGCCGCTAGCTTTTAATGAATCCAAGTCTGAAAATGCCCAGCAGTATAAAACTATTGCCCTAAATTCTGATTCAGCAAAAAACAATAGCGATTTGAGCAAAAAAGTTGCAGAGCACCTGCAAAGTCAAAATAATGTTCTCGGTGCATCATCTGCAACCCATACTCGAATTTTAGGTCCTTATTCTTCCCAAAACTTAAACTAGCCAGGCAGTAATTCGTGCCGAGGCTATGGTTCAAGAGGCAAAATCTGTTAATCAGGATGCACACGATACTCTCAATCAAAAAAGCAGGTTGGACGATATTGGCAAAAAGTATGGAGGAAAAAATGATTCAGGGGCGAGCGTAAACGCTATCCAGTTAAAACAGAATGGGTGGATTCCTTGTTTTCTTCAATCACCAAGTAATGCCGCCTAGCCGCTAAAACGGCCAATCCAACATTTGCCCCTTCAGAAAAATCAAAGGCTATCAGGGCCAAACGCGGGTTTTTTGTGACCCAGCTCAAGGTTTTAGTATTTAACCCTTGATAATTACCGAGCTTATCAAGAAATACCCCTATACTGCAGCATATCAGTATAAAGCCGCAACCTAAGAAACCGCCGAATGATACCGTTAGTTCTCTCTATAGACGACGACCACATATGCCAAATACTAATGGCTGCGCACCTGAAGGATGTGAGCTTTTGCTATTCATTTGTCAGTAAAGCCAGTGGGCAAGAAGCGCTAGATTATCTATACGGCCTGCCTTCAGATTCGAGCTCAGCAGTATGGCCTAGCATCTTATTTCTAGACATTAACATGCCTGTTCTTGATGGATGGGGGTTTTTAGATGGCTTCACTGCTCTCTCGAAAAGTTTAAAAATAGTTCCTCCTATAGTCATGATTTCTGCGACAAATACCGCCAAAGATATTTCCCGAGCCAAAGACCACCCCTTGGTTACAGACTTAATTATCAAACCAATTAGTAGAGCTGCGCTAACGAAGTTGAGCTCCCTGCCAGAGTTATGTGATTATTTTACCCAACATAAAAACGCAAACGTCAAAAAGCTAGCTGGCTCTGCATACTAAAATAGTTTTGCAGCACCAATTTCGGCTTGCCACGTTGAGCGAAGCAGTTGCGGCAACACTAGCAATTATTAAACTTGCTGCTACTATCAAAGCTCTCATCCGCCACTGAAGACAATCGCTATATGAAAAAGAACAAGGCGGTTTTGAAAAGTGATTTTTCACTGCCGACAGCTGACAACTTAAGTTTTTCAGAAAAGCAAATAATCTTACTACAAGCCATTGATCTCTGTGGATCTATTAGTGCCGCTGCCAAGGATATTGGCATTAGTTATAAGACAGCGTGGGACCGAGTGGAATCCATGAACAACCAGTCTAGCCAGGCCTTGGTAAAAAGGTCTGCGGGAGGAGTTAAGGGTGGTGGAACAACTCTGACTAAGCTGGGTCAAAATATTGTTTCTGGGTTCAAAAAAATCAAGCAGGAACATCAACTCTTCTTAGACAACTTAAGCACAGATGTTACTTCTGTCAGCGATTTTGAAAATTTTTCACGGGAAAACCGAATGAAGTCCAGCGCTCGTAATCAATTTGGGGGCATTGTTGAGAAAGTGACTAGGGGGGCCGTAAACACTGAAGTAGAACTAAAACTAGGTGACTCTCTTACGATTGTAGCCACTATTACAAACGACAGTCAGCGCAATTTAAAACTAAAAAAATATGATTCAGCGACGGCCTTAATTAAATCATCTTGGATTCTGCTAAGCACCGATGTGTCTATAGCCACTAGTGCTCGCAATAACATCGTAGGCCAAGTATTGCGACTCAAAAAAGGAGAAGTGAATAGTGAAGTTGTGATGGATATAGGAAATGAAAAAACACTTTGCGCGATCATTACTAATACCAGCGCTGAACGACTAGACGTAAAGAAAAACCAAACACTTCTCGCTCTATTCAAAGCTTCAAGCGTAATCTTGCTTACAGACTAACGTGCAACTGCTACAGATTTAATTTGAGCCCAGACCGAACTACCTACCTGCAGCTTTAGCTCTTCAACGGACCTATTTGAAAGCCGAGCAAGCAAAACATCCTCCCCTACTTGTAGTTTTAGTAATGCTATAGCATCGCCATCTTTCAAAATTTCAGAAACAGTAACCTGCAGCCGATTAAGTATGCTGCTGTCTTTGTGATCACTTAGCGTAATACTGACATCAGTTGCCAACACTCGAACCCGCACCTTATCACCAACGTTGTCATTTCCAGCTTTAACCCAAAGCGTGCCATTTTTAAAACTAACGTTAACTAAGCCCCATTTTTCGTTTACCTCGACAACTTTACAGTGCAACACAACACCCCGATTAGAACCGAGCTCTGATGACAAATCTAATTGAGTGATCACCTCATTCAAAGGCCCTTGTGCTGCGACCTTTCCGTGATTTAGAACTACTAAAAAATCCGCTAGCCGAGCCACCTCATCATCTGAGTGAGTCACATAGAGAATGGGAATTTGAGATTCACTTTGCAACCGCTCCAAATAGGGAAACAATTCCAACTTCCTTTCACTGTCTAGTGAAGCCAACGGCTCATCCATTAATAGCAGCCTAGGCTGCAATAGCAGCGCCCTTGCTATTGCCACTCGTTGGCGCTCACCACCAGAGAGCTGCGCTGGTTTCGAATCAAGTTGTTCCTGTATCCCCATCAGTTCAATAACTTCCTGTAGATGAGGCTCTACTAATCTCTGCTTAGTGTACTTGTGTGCCAGCAGCAAATTTTGACGTGCAGTTAAATGTGTTAGCAAACTCGATTCTTGGAATACAAAACCGATGTCTCGCTGATGTGTCGGTACAAACAGTGACTCCGATTGCCAGCACTGCCCACCGACACTCAAAAACCCGCTTGCGGACTTCTCCAACCCAGCTATGCATCGCAGCAAAGTAGTTTTGCCAGAACCAGACGCCCCATAAATTGCAGTAACGCCACTAAGAGGCAGCGCCAAATCAACGTCGAGTAAAAAGCCTCGCGTTTTTTTATGTGCAAAATTCAATGATATTAATATCTGCTCTGATTCGCTCAAACATGATTTATCAGCAGATTTCGATCCTAGTATGACGCTGTCCCCAGTCATGTCTTAGCTCCAGATTCATTCCTACTTAGAGAGGTGTATACAACTAAAAGTACGCAGAATGAAAATAGGACCATAGCCGCAGACAGCCAATGAGCTTGAGTATATTCAAGTGATTCAACGTAGTCGTAGATTTGCACTGACACAACTCTCGTTTGGCCTGGAATATTCCCGCCTATCATTAGCACCACGCCGAACTCCCCGACCGTATGCGCAAAACCGAGAATAGATGCGGCTACGAAGCCTGGTTTTGACATTGGAATAGCAACACAAAAGAACGCCCGCCACGGACTCAACCTCAATGTTGCCGCTTGTTCCAACGGTCGATCACCGAGAGCTTCAAATGCATTGTGAATTGGCTGCACTACAAAAGGCAGCGAGTAAAAAACAGAACCAACAACCAAACCCCAGTATGAGAAGGGTAAAGTTCCTAAACCTAACCAGCTTGTAAATTGCCCTATAAATCCATTAGGTCCCATTGAAATTAATAAGTAAAACCCGATTACGGTAGGTGGCAAAATCAACGGCAATGCTACTAAGGCGCCAACTGGTCCTTTAAGCCAAGATGTCGTCCTGGCTAACCACCACGCTATCGGTGTGCCAATCAACAGCAGAATCAGCGTTACAGTTGAGGCTAAGCGCACGGTTAACCAAATTGCGGTGATATCGCCTTGTGTAAACATTATTTATGTCCTGCCCTGCTCAGTTGGACCAAAGCATCTAGCTGGCCTTCAGCGCCTAGTACCAGACGCCGATAGCCAAAAGATTCAATTAGTTTGCCTGCTGAATTACTTTTGAGGTAGTCAATAAACATAAGTGACGCTTTGTTTTGCGCTCCTCGCTCGAGCAGGACGCTGTCTTGAGCGATTGCGTCATGATGCTCACTGGGAACAAGCAAATAATTTGTTGCTTGCCGACTATTTTCACTCCCTAATTGAGAATAAGAAACGAAGCCAATATCAGCATTACCGGTAAAAACAAATTGGTAAGTTTGAGATATATTTTCCCCTTGTACGAGCTTGCTTTTTAACCGCTCCCAAAGCCCCATCGACTCTAAACTCTGCTTAGCCGCTAAGCCGTAAGGTGCTAACCGTGGATTAGCTATGGCAATGACGCTAAAACCTTCATTTAATAAAATTTCTTCAATACTCAGCTTAGCTATAGCTTTGCTGCTCTCTTTGTTGCTCCAAAGTGCCAATCGACCAATTGCATAGGTCATTTGTGAGCCGGCCACCCCGTAACCGTCTGCAATCAGGCGTGTTGGCATCTCCGAATCTGCTGACAGGAAGACATCAAATGGCGCACCATTTGTTATCTGTGCAAACAAGCGCCCGGAAGACCCGTATACCACTCGCAATTTATGTGAGCTTAAAGCCTCAAACTCCTCTACCAAAGCATTCATCGGCGCTATGAAGTTTGATGCAACTGCGATAGTGGCCTCTGCAGCTACTGCTCTACAACCCCATGCTAGAAGGCATGGAAGGATAAATAGCTTTATGAAAAGTATTGCTCTGGCGAGCGACATGCAAAAATTACCTCGGGACAATTCAATCAAGCGCTATATAATAGTTTATATAACGAAGATGCTCAAATTTGAATGCTTTAGCCCCTAATGCAGGTCTTTAAGGGCTATACTATTAGTCAAACATGTAATACAGAAAATCTTGCAACATACTTGGCGAATAAGAAGGACATTATGGAAAAGATAAGCAGAGACAATTTACACCCAGTTCGAACCCTAAATTTGCTATCTGCGCAAGAAATAAGAGGCTTGATGTCATCTGAGCATGAAGTTAAAAATCTGTTTAGAGAATGCGCATTAGCGGTATTGAATACAGGAAACGACCAAGACGACGTGACTAAACTGCTGGAAGCATTTCAGGACTTTGAAATAGAAGTCATCCCCCAGTCTCGCGGCCCTGTAATATCTGTAAAAAACGCACCGGCTTCTGCTTTTGTAGACGGCAATATGATTAGAGGGATTCAAGAGCACCTCTTCTCGGTACTACGAGATATTGTTTATGTGAATTATTCCTCCATAGGTAATTACGATCTTGCAAGCAGGCGCGGAATAACCGATGCCATATTCGATATATTACGTAATGCAGACATTGTGAAACCCAACCTAAGACCTGACTTAGTAGTTTGCTGGGGAGGACACTCGATTGGCAGGACCGAATACGATTTCACCAAAGAAGTTGGTTACCAACTAGGCCTTAGAGGCCTCAACATTGCGACCGGATGCGGACCTGGCGCCATGAAAGGACCAATGAAAGGCGCGACTATTGGCCATGCCAAACAGCAGCAAGGCTTACGAAGGTACATCGGCATTACCGAACCTGGCATTATTGCGGCCGAAGCACCCAACCCTATCGTTACTGAATTGGTGATTTTGCCCGACATAGAAAAACGCTTAGAAGCGTTTGTGAGGCTCGCTCATTGTATTATTGTGTTCCCTGGCGGCGCTGGAACGACAGAAGAACTGCTTTATATCCTTAGCATACTGATGCACGAGCATAACAAAGGTCATCCGTATGGATTAATACTCGCCGCACCCGAAAAAAGCAGCGAATACTTCCATGTATTAGACCAGTTCATTCAGGACACGCTTGGCGCAGAGGCTACACAGCACTACGAAATTATAGTAGGTGATAGCGAGGCGATTGCTCGCGCAGCTAAGAGCCATGTTATTAATGTAAGAAAGCACCGCATGAAAAGCGGCGCAGCCTATGGCTTCAATTGGGAGCTTTTCATTCCTTCCGAATTACAGACTCCGTTCCATCCTACCCATGACAATATGGCAGCACTGGAACTAACTCGAGACATAAGCCCCTATCAGCTGGCTTCAAACTTGCGAAAGGCATTTTCTGGAATTGTTGCCGGCAATGTTAAATCATTTGGAGTTAGACAAATAAGAGAGCATGGTCCTTATCAAATGCAAGGCGATCCGGGCATCATGCAGAAATTGGAAGACTTACTAGAATCTTTTGTAATTCAAAAACGTATGAAAATTGATTATGTAAATTACACGCCTTGTTGGTCTATTAAAGAATAGG
>JBLHTH010000091.1:0-12806 GCA_047627195.1 Pseudohongiellaceae bacterium
TCGTGATCTGGTGCAGGATTTTATCACTGAAGAGTACAAGGCTTCGGTCAAAGAAGTTTTTGACAATGCGTTACGGGGTGAAGAAACAGCGAACTTTGAGTTTCCACTTTACACTAAGGACGGGAATCGCCTTGATGTTCTGTTAAATGCGAGCACACGTCGAGATTTAGAAGGTAACATCGTTGGCGTTATCGGAGTGGGCCAGGATGTCTCTCTGTTAAAGGAAAAAGAGAATGCGCTTCAACAAGCTCAGAAAATGGAGGCTGTAGGGCAATTGGTAGGTGGGCTTGCTCATGATTTCAATAATTTGTTAAGTATTATTCAGGGTAATCTGCGCTTCCTTCAAGAGGATTTAGGAGTAGTTGGCGGTGATATTAAGCTACTTTTTGAAGACGCATTATCTGCCGTTGGCGACGGTACTGAGCTGACTGGGCGTCTACTGCAGTTTTCTAGCAATAGAGATTTGCAGCCTGCTATAGGGGAAGTGAACGAAACATTTAAAAAATTCTACCGCCTTATGTCTAGAACTATTGGAGAAAAAATTTCGCTAAATGTAATTTCAGCGGAAAAAGATCTTTTTGTTAATGTCGATCAGTCTCAGCTTGATAATTCGTTGATTAACTTAGCACTTAACGCTCGTGATGCTATGCCGAACGGGGGAATAATTAGAATTACGGCGGAAAAGGTAGGTTATGAAGAGGCAAAGAAAGAAGCCAAACGAGCTGAAATGGGGGAAGTGCCGCGCCAAGGTTTGGTGAAGATATCAGTTCGCGACCAAGGGTCGGGGATTGAGCCAAGTATTCTCAGTCGAATCACGGAGCCATTTTTCACTACAAAAGATACCGGCGCTGGGACTGGTTTAGGGCTAAGCATGGTTTACAGCTTTATAAAAACGTCAGGTGGGTTTCTGCGAATAAATAGCAAGGTTGGAGAGGGAACAAAAGTAGAGATGTACTTCCCTTTATCAGTAAGAAAGACAGGAAACCTTTCGGCGGAGGTGGTTCTTGAAAATGGTGAATCTGTTATTTCAAGAAGCATATTGATTGTAGAAGATGAAGACAGAGTGCGTAGAGTTGCCATTAGGGATTTGCAGAAATTGAACTACAAGACTATGGCGGCAGAAAATGCAGATGTGGCAATATCGATAATTAAATCCGGGAAAAAAATTGATCTCGTTTTTAGCGATATATTGATGCCCGGTGATATGGACGGGCGAATGTTGGGAGACTGGATTACGGAGCACTACCCAGAGATAAAGGTCATTCTTACTTCCGGTTACAGTAAAGGTAAGGGAGTCGTAACAGAATTACGAAGTAATAAGGATTTAGCAAAGTATCCGATAGTTAGAAAGCCATATAGCATAAATGTATTAGCCCGAACCATTAAGAGTGCATTCGACGACAGTTAAGGGAATGTTATTAGATTCTTGCCGTAAATTTATAGCCGGCGCCGCGAATGGTTTTAATTAACGATGGACAGTTTGGGTCTTCTTCAAATTTTTTTCTTAGCTCCCCGACCAATACATCAATACTTCTGTCATTTGAAATCCAGCCCCTTCCAGCTACACTAACCATTAGCGGATCTCTAGACATGAGGTGATTCAGGCCTCGGGCGAGGGTCTTTAGCAGCTTGAGCTCATGGCTAGTTAATATCGGTTCTTCTCCAGATATCGACTTCAAGTCCCGAGAAGAAGTATCCAGCACCTACACAAGAAAACGTATGGTGTCTGATTCTTTAACAGCGCTGTTTTGATTTTGATCAAAAAATCTTCGAAGCATGTTTCTGATACCAGCCAGTAATTATCTTCCATGTACAGGTTTGCTTAAGTAGTCATCTGCACCACCTTCTAGGCCTACAACTTTATCTACGTCATCACCAGTTCCAGACACTATGATGACGCCAACCTGAGACTTTTGTGGACGCTGTCTGTCTATCGCTAAACCATGTCCTCCTTTTAATTGTAAATCAAAAATAGCTTGGTCGGTTTTCTTAACGTTAATTGATTCGTTTATTTCGTTGCCAGTTTCAGCAGTATTGACAGAATAGCCCTCGCGTGTGCGAGTTCATTTTAAAGCTCCTTAAACTCTATGATCATCGTCGGCAATTAGAATTGAAGCGTTGTTAAGAAAAACGGACTAGTCATTTAGTTATGGTAGAGAGAAATAGTATGAAAGCGTTAGAGTATGCACGTGAATTCAAACTTGATTTAATCCTGCTTAACTAGCATATGCCTGCCCTTGATGGCGAGGGTTGGTTAAAAAAATTATTAAAAATCCCAGACTTTCCGATACTAAAGTAGTGTTCCTGACATTTCTAATTACAAAACAGGAGGCAGGCGATTACGGGAAAAAAGTTGAAGATCTTTTTTTGGCAAAGCCGGTTAAATCTGAGGTTCTTGTTGATACTATACCAGAATAAACGGCTACTTAGAGGTCAGCTTAGAGTTACCCTGTATAATTAAGCAGGAGTAGGTTAAATATAAATCCTAGGTAATGGCATGAATATTGGTTGTTGAATTTCGAGTCAATATTTAAGGACAAAGAGATTGGACTATCTCAGGATAAGCTTTTACTCTAGAGCTCGGACTAAGTGAAGGCGCTGTTTTAAGTTTGGTTCATTATTTTTAGCATGGAGACATCACATGAAAGAAAATACTAGTAGTAAACAACCGCTTAAGCTGATGATAATCGATGATGAAAAGCGGATTACTACCCTGATTGAAAAAGCTATACGCTCATCAGGGGTCACCTTTGTCAGTGTCAATGATCCCAAGCTAATCAGTAGTGCGTTAGCGAATTTCGACCCTGAGATCATCTTCCTCGACCTGTCTATGGAGGGATATAATGAGGGGGAGATTCTTCATTACCTTGCTAGTTTAGGTTGCAAAGCAAAAATCTATCTTATTAGTGGCCTCGGTCGAACTACAGTTGAAACCTGTCAAGCTGAAGGGGTAGAGCTTAGTTTAAATATTGTTGGCGCCCTCACCAAGCCTTTCACACCGGAAGATTTGGCTCATGCCCTAAACAGCTGAGGACAAGGTGCTTATAATCTAGCTCCGAATCTTCTTGGGCACTGTCCTGAAACTCTTTCAAGCCCAATGCAGGTGCGCCATCAATTCATTCATGGTCCATCATCTGGTAGCAGTATAAAACTACCAATATTTTGGAACACGTTCTTTTGCGTCTCGGGAACGGGCATTGACGATAAAGCTGTTACATATAACGGTTTTCTCGATTCTTGTGGTTAACTTTTCTGTATATGTCAGCGTCATATTTAAACTTCTATATAAGTACCTCATCTAATTGTCGTTACGCCTTATTATGTTTTTGTTACATCGTGTTGCCCGTCAAACCTCCTGTGTTACGGATCTGATACATATTTAGTTCTCGAGGGATCCGCAAACCATTGTAATTAAACGCCGAATTAAATTGGCACGTTTCTCGTTATTGTTTATGCAAGGTTGCTATTTATTGCTTAGAAAATATCTAAGTGCGTCCTTAAATTTTGAGGAGTATCAAAATGAAAGCACGTAATCTTTTGGCTGTTGTAATTGTTCTTGCATCCTTTGTTGCTTTTCCAGCCTGCGCGGACAACAACAATCTCGTAACCTTCGATACGGACTCAGCTAACGTAACCATGTCAGTCGGTCTTTATGCCTCGCTTACTGGTCTAGATGGTTTGGTGTTGATGACCATTGATGCAGAAGGTGCAGCCGGTGCTGTCTATGATGGATCTGATGTGTTTAATTTGGAATCTAATGGTCAGGTTCGAGTAACTCTTTCGGAGGTGGATATGGTGAATGGCTCAGATACTTTAGATGCCACGTGCAAAATTAATGGCCAAGGTACTTTTAACTCGTCGTCAAACGTAGTCCATAACCAGGCCCATACTGTGACTGCAAAAGCTACTCTTGGTGCAATCTCTGCTCTACTATGGGGTTCGTACGCAAGCAGCATTACACTTGCTGTGTCGGCGCTCTAAAAATTGACGGACTGAATGGGGACCAGCAACCTTTCGCTGTATTAACTACTTCGGCCAGGTCAGCATCGGTGAAAGTGACAGTGGCATCCGCTGAAAAATTTCGGCAATGATTCGCCTGTGATAGCGCCTGTGATAGCGCCTGTGATAGCGCCGGTGATAGTGTGTCTTGTGCGAGAACGCGAGCAATGGGGCAACACAGCAGCGCGATCGCTAACAGCTTAGGAGAAGTAGGTCGAATACTTATGAGTTACCTTTTCGATAGTAGTGTTTGGCCCTTTTTTGAATATGATCAATAAATGTAGAACACTGCAAATACGGTAATGAAATTAATTAGCGGTCAAGAAATTTAATTTCAGCAACAGCGATTCCACTCTCGCCAGCAACCGAATAGAGTAAATAAGTTTTGTCGCCTTCCTGATAGATGGCAGGATCCCGTAGCTGGTTGACCCGCACATCGATATGGCCTCTTCTGGAAGATTCTAGTGGCAGATTACCGCCCTCGTAGTCAAATTCGGGACGCAATACCTCCGCCGGTTCAGATGCCGTCCATTCCTGCCAATCACCTGTTAGATCAATAGTAGAAAGCAGAATTCGTTCCGGCTCTTGTCCGGCTTGGGTAAAGAATACATAAAGTTGATCGCCACGAATCAAGAGGGCGGAATGCCTCATGTCTTTGCTAAAAAGCTGGGGGCCGGCTTCGAAATTTGATAAGCCATCGGCTGAGCGATACAGGTAACCAGGCATGCTCATGGCGTAAAAATAATCACTGTGCTCAATCACTCGAAAGTAGGGGCGACCTAAATCCTCTTCTCTGCCTTCGAAATTAATGCCATCTTGAGACACAGCTGCACGGGTGAATTGTCTGCCTACATCCCTGCCATGTATGTACATCACTATTTGCTGTAGATCTTCGCGCACGTGCACATCAGGGGACGCGATATGTGCATAGAGAGGCGCATTTGACCCGGGTGCCGATGAACACGGCGGGCAAGTAGTGGGGAATAAAGAGTCTTCCAGTGTTAAGGAACCGGGCGAATACACAGTCCAAGGTCCAGTAACCTGATCTGCATAAGCCATGCGGATATAAGTGCCGCGGTGATCGGCAAAGTACAGGTAGTAGTTGCCAAGAGGATTCTCTACCCAATCGGGCACTTTGATCAGCGAGGGGCCCTGAATATTGCTGCCCATTCGAGTATCCATCTCAGGCGTGATGAGTGGTCCATCGCCTAGGCGAGTGACAGTGAACTTGTCTGGCTCTGCTGTCTGTGCAGCAGGAGTCAAGGCGAATAAGGAGCAGAGAGCAAAGAGTAGAGCTAAGATTTTTGTTGTTTTCATAATCATGATTTCATTGGCAGTGGAGTTTAAAAGACCTGAATCAGTTCGTTGCTTACGTAACAAAAGTAACAAAAGTAACAAAAGCTGCGCAGCTATCCGCAAACGTCTTACTCTACCATTTTCGAAATCACATCTATATTAGTCTCTGGGTTTGCGTCATCACCCGGATCATGAAAAAATCCTGCTTCTACGCTTACCGAAACCGCTGGACTAGTCTCAGCTATGCAGGCGATAACATGATTATCTGGATCATCGTCGCCGAGCGAGAGTGGGTGCACTTGGTCACCGTCTTCAAGCAAGACCGACATTGCTGTTCGCTGGGCTTCTGCAAGAACAGCACCCTGAGGTCCGGTAACGCCGCCTTCCCAGGTTAGCAGGACCGCTTGTTTGGTTTCTTCAGGGCATTCCCCTGCGAGTCCCGATGCGCTGGGTGTAAACCGTTCAGAAAACACGAGACTAGGACCAGCTGCAAGGGCTGTCACCTTTTCACCTCTCAAGCCGACTAATGAATTTCCGTCGATATCCTCGAGTTGTTCCACGACCTCTACACTGATCGGCAGTGAACCCTCAATACTAAAAGGCCCAATAAGAAGAACTGTGCGCTGTTCGAGCGGCTCGATTGCAGGGCGCAGTGTTGCGCACAGCGGAGTGACAATCTCTCCAGAGCTGGTTTCAACTGCAAAGGCACTTGCAGAAACTGATGTGGCATTTATCTGGACCGAAAAGATAACGGGCATTCCATCCTGACCTGCCTTGGGCGGTAATCTACACAAAAGAGTGGCTCGTGGTGGTAAAGGATCGAGTCCGTGATAGACAGACAGAATGCGTGCTTCAACCTTGCTTTCTTGCGGACGCTCTTGAGCAGCAACAGCAACAGCAACGCAAAAGCTAAGCAATATTATTGTTGTTAGTTGTTTCATTTAAATTCCAAATCATTCTTCTCGATCGATATATTGACCCAGAGCCTCAGAGCAAAAAACAAGCAACGTAGTTAAGCTCCATCTTATAGTGAGGCTAGGTTCGACACTCGAGTTACATAACATTCAGGAGTGTCCAGCTCTGGAGCTATTAATTGAATCCACCTTTGAAAATAGTGCGCCCGCGATTGTAACCCTCGGGCATAGGCAACACATTGTTAGTTTTCTCCCACACTTTATAGTCTGCCAGCATTTCTTCAAGCAACTGCGGCTGCTCGTCTTTTAAATCGCTTACCTCGCCCGGGTCAGTCTTAATATTGTACAAATGCCACTCGGTTTCGCTCTGCTCGAGTCGATTGATCATGATTTTGTAATCGCCTTTGAATAGTACGCTACTACCCCCTAGCTCGTAGCCAATGGGTTCCGAGGGAGGATGAATCTGGTCTGTAGTTCCTGCTAGATAATTCGCGAAATTCGAACCGACTATTGGTTCAACTGTCTTACCGTTCCAGCTACCTTCATGATCATCGATGCCAACTAAACTGAGAATAGTGGGCGTAAGATCGGTCACAAATGTGAATTCATTATTCATTTCACCACGCCGAGAAATTCCTGGTCCTGACATCACCAATGGTACGCGCAGGCCACCTTCGTTGGCGTGAAACTTGTAGTAAAGCAAAGGCGAAGCAGCGATCGTAACATTGCCTGGACCAATCCCTACCCACGAGCCTTTCTCTCCTAGGGTTTCATAGTCTGTACTGTATCCCACTCGGTCAAACCACCTTTTGAGAGGAGAATTGCCGTCGGAATCTAACAAAGGCGAGCTTGCCGCTCCGTTGTCGGAGGCGAATATAAAGATTGTGTTGTCGTACTCATCGATGCTCTTCAGGTATGACATCAATCGCCCAATATGCGTGTCCATTGCGTCCACCATGCCGGCATATACTTCCATGCGACGAGCGTCATAGCGTTTTTGCTCATCTGTCATTGCGTCCCAGTCCGGCGTTCCAGGGGTCACGGCCGACTGAGTTCCAGCGGGAATAACTCCCGCAGCAATAGCCGTTTGGCGCCGCTTCTCGCGCATAACAGTCCAACCCTCGTCGTACACACCGGCGTACTTATCTGAATATTCTTTCGGTGCCTGCACCGGTATATGGACAGCCTGAAAAGGAATGTAGGCAAAGAAAGGTTCATCACTGTTCTCATTCGAGTCGATAAACTCGATAGTCTTGTCGATAAAGTATTTAGATGAATAGAAATCGTCGGGCAAGGTATGAGGCGCACCATCTGCATACCAGTTAACTTGATCGTAGATAGGCAGGTAAGTGCGTTGCTCCCAGTTATCCGCGCCCGTATCTGCCATGGTAATGGTGCGATCAAACCCGCGTGCAGAAGGTAATTGAGCCGGCGTATGTCCTAAATGCCATTTACCAGTCATATAGGTGTGGTAACCATTCCCTTGCAGAAGACTGGCTAGAGTGACGACTTTGTCGTTAAGTACACCTTGATAGTGATCGTAAGCCATTTGTTCTGGAGGAATCGATTCCGGGATATTAGCAACGCCGTTGCGGTGGCTGTCTACTCCTGTCAAAAGCATCGCACGAGCGGGTGCGCAATTAGCCGCTGTATGATAGTTAGTAAACGATACTCCCTGGGCAGCGAGTTGCGCGATATTCGGTGTATTAATTTCGCTTCCGAAGGGCGAAATATCGGTATAACCAAGGTCATCTGCAAGAATCAAGACGACATTGGGGCGGCTGACTGACTGCGCCTGAACAGCACCAGCAATTGCGCTAAGCGCTAGAACAGCTGTGGTAAGTATTGAAACTGATGAATTCATGGTTGCTCCAACATAAAATAAGATAAAGATTTTTTAAGCAGACTTTTACCAGCTATAGGCAAGTCTCCTTGGGGCGTAGATAGATTTCCGATAAGCGTATTGCCTTGCCAGGTTCACCGAAGAAGCTTCAATTTTTTGTGGGAAAATTTGCGATCTTCGACACAGGTGTTGCTAGCTATTTATAATTTTTACCGGCGGTCCTAATTGTTATTTGCTCAAGCTCTGGGGCAGTGCTCCTAGCCAACCCTGAGCCAGCCTCTGCTAAAGTTCAGCCACCCGACCCTCAGCCAATGCTCGTGCGCGAGGTTGTTAAATTCCATGGGGGCGTGCTCAAGGTCGTATAGCTCATTCATTGTCGCCCGGCGCCCTCCAGTGGAGAGCATTGTGTGTAACGGTATCGATCGGTTTGAATGGTAAGGTCATTGAGGCCTTCGCGCCTTGACTGAGAGAAGGCTGCTGACTTCCACTGGCCAGTTGGATTTTCCAACAAAGGCAATTCTAGTGGGCGTCGAATTTCTTTGTCGATTTTTTTTCGGACAAATAAGCGTGAAGTTACAAAAATACAAGTGTCCCCAAGAATTCCAGTTTAGTGCTTATTTACGACCCGAAAACCAAAATGATCATTTCCTCTATTTTCGTAATCAAAATAGCGGCCAGAAGTTTCTAGTGTTGCCTCATGATAGTTCCAAGACCCTCCTCTCCATGAGCGTGAAGTCGATCCAGATTCTTCTATGAGAGGATTATCAACTGCTAAATCAGAATAATGCACATAGTTATCTGCCATCCATTCCCAGATATTCCCGCCCAAATTGTATAGGCCATAAGGATTAGCCGAACCGCTTTTTACATCAAGCATATGGTGGATTGCAGGATTAAGGTTCGAGCTATCCCAGTTAGCATCATTTGTATTTAAACCATCAAAACCCGAGTATTTGAAATTATTGCCTCCTTTGGCAGCGTATTCCCACTGTGCTTTTGAAGGGAGTTTTAATTGATAGAAATTAGCGAAAGCTTTGGCTCCCCACCATCGAATAAAAGTTACGGGGTAATTGGAGAGGGTTTCTTTATTGGGTAAACTAATAGCCAGCTGTGGATTGCTTTCAGTCCATCCCTCAAGCTCAGGCCACTGGTCAAAATCGTTTAGTAGTATACTTGTGTCATTTTGACGTGTTGTAGATGAATAACTATAATAATCAGACAGCGTCACCCAGTTAAAGTCAGAAGCATCATGCGGGTCCTTTAGATAAAAAACATTACTGGCTGTATTGTAAGCAATGTAAGCGATATTTATTGGGTTTTCAGGCTCTATTACGCCACTAAACGGATCGTTATCATTGTCAGCATTATCATGGTCTTTCATGATCCGAGTACCTGATAAGCTGTACAGTACTTTATTTGCATAGTTGGAAATGCTTGTTCCAATGATTAAATTTTCCCTGCATCAGGACCAGATGTACCAGTTTGGACTTCTATCAGCTCATTTGTTAAAGCAGAATTCAAGATATTAGGAATTACTTATCTCCGTTTCACTCATTTTAAAAGTACTTAATGTGAAGCTGTGTTCTGTGGATTGACCTGATTGGGGGCCGTTTAAATTATTATCTCCCATGCTATAAGTGTCGGCAGGTATATCAACAAAATTAATACTAGAGGAATGAACCGGCAGAGTATTTATTCTAGATGATATTAACAGCGAGTAGAGTGTATCAACACTTATAAGGCCATTAAAAACATCACCAAACGCATAAATATAATTATCTGCTGTATTAATCGCTAAATAATGATCTGTTGCTGAATAATACCAATCCCCTGATGTTGAGCTGGCCTGATTATTAGGCGAAAAAAATGAAGGGTATGTCGCTTCAGCCCAACTAAATAAGGAATTTGAATCACTCTCAGTGTCAGAATAAACAGGGGCGGAAATAAGAATTAGAGCAACTAGTATGAATTTGTGCACTATTTCTCCAAGTATTAAATTTTTCTACCATACAGTATTCATTAAAATGAAAATTTACCAATTATTCAATAGATTGGCCAAATCAATGGATAGAGCAAATCATTTGGCAGCCTTGTTGGTTTTCGGTGAGAAGTCCATGTCATATCTGAGAGCATCTCAGATCAAAATATTGGGGGGTTAAATCTCTATGCCAGCATCAACCAGTCGTTCTGAGTATTAAGTTGTTAGCCTGTTGTGGCAGTCCAGCCTTTGATTGCTGCGCTTATGTAGGGCGGAAATCGGGGCTGGATTGTCACTAATAATGTAGTAGTCTGAGCAAGTAGTGAAAGCAAAGATTTCTCCGCACACTCACTGGAACTGATTATGATTGATCCTCTTTTTGCCAAGCCAAACGCAAGTGGTCTGGGCTTCATGTGTGCGATGCTTGGGCGTGGTTGCTGCCTAGTGTTATCGGTGTCCATTTTTTTATGCGCGATGCCGCAAGGACAGGCTCAGGTTTCCGCACAAACCCTTGTGACGGTGGACATGGTCGAAGGCACCAATATGTCTGTGGCGGTGTCGCCCGACGGCGAATCTCTGGTGATTGCCTTGCAGGGCGTGCTCTGGTTATTGCCCGCGACTGGTGGTGAAGCCGTTGCTTTGACCCCGCCAGAACTGGATGCACATGAACCTGTGTGGTCGCCACAGGGCGATCTCATCGCCTTTTATGCCTTCGCTGAAAATGGGTTTTCTATGTGGTCGGTAAGCTCTGATGGCAGTGAATTGACGGCGTGGACCGATGATGACGGTGATTCGCGCTATCCTTCATTTTTGCCCGATGGCTCAGCATTGTTGTTCTCTAACGATAGAGATGAGGGCTATTCCATCTGGAGTATAGACAGAGAAACCAAGTCGCAGTCGCTTTTGATTGGTTCAGATGAAACCGGTTATGAACGCCCTATACAGCCATACTTTTCCGGTAGTGGTAATGCTATTTATCCTGTACTTTCTCCGCAGGGTGATCGTCTGGCGTTTATTGTAGACGGTGCACAGGATGCACTGATGGTATGGGATCTCGGTGACGGCAATGACCGCCTTAGTTTACACGAGGCGCAGATTTTTGGTGCTCCAGCCTGGTCTCAAGACGGCTCTACGCTTTATGTTGTGGCTATCGATAATGGCAGCACTTATCTGGCTGAAGTTGCCAGCGACGGTTCCGGGTATAACACTTTGGTCAGTGGAGGAGATATTTTCCCGTTCCGACCTAGCGTTGCCCCAGACGGTTCTCTTTATTATACAGCCGATGGACAGATTCGCCATATTGATCCTGCTACCCGCGACGAAGACATCGTTCCATTTGTGGCCAGTGTCGTGCTCGACCGGACTCCTTATGATCGTCGCCAGTATGATTTTAGCGACCAATCGCCTAGGGACACGTTAGGCATAATCGATCCAGCTTTGTCTCCAGATGGATCGTTTCTCGTCTATGCTGCTCTTGGCGATTTGTGGAGCGCGGATATAAAGTCAGGTGTACTGCGACAACTCACCGATGATATACATATCGATTTATCTCCTACCTTCTCTCCCGACGGCAATGCGCTGGCATGGGTAAGTGATCGCGATGGCAAGGCTGATATCTGGACAATGAATCTGAATGATGGCAGCACTGAGCGTTTAACCGATTCTGACATGCCAGTAAATTCGCCCATTTGGTCGCCTGAGGGTGATCGCATCGCCTTCCTGAAGGACTTTCAAACAAGCATTTTCATTTCCGCAACTATTAATGTTCTGGAGTTAAGCACGGGAGATATTGCTCAGGTATCTGAGCCAATCTTTGGTCCTAGTGCTCCGGCATGGGCACCCGATGGGTCGGTGCTTGCCGTCTATCACCGTCTGCCTCAGAACAGTCGTTTTCGAGAAGGGCATAACGCTATCTATTTGGTTGCTGCGGACGGTGTTGGTGATCCTCAGTGGGTCGTTCCTGTTTCTGGCAAATCACTCGGCCGACGTCAGTTCAACCGACCCGCCTGGTCAATGTCCGGAGAATTTGTCTATCGCATTGACGGCGGCCTGTGGCGTATGCCTCTGACATCCGACGGTAGCAAAGGTAAAGCCACTTTGATTGCCGCCAGCGGCGAGAACCCTAACTGGTCTGGAAATGGCGAGTATTTGGTATATTTGGATGGCGCTGAGATCGTCCTTTACGATTTGGCTGGGAATGCTAGCTCGATGCTCGCTGTTAAGCCGCAGTGGGTTCCCAAGATTCCTAACGCTGGGATGATTGTGAGGGCGGGTAAGCTTTACAATGGCCTCGGCGATAGCTATCAAGAAAATGTCGACATCGTAGTAATGAATGGAATCATCATCAGCATCGAGTCCGCTGATTCCTCGCGACCGGCGAACTCATTTATCGATGCGTCTGCCTTTACTGTTATCCCCGGATTAATAGAAGGCCATGCTCACCAGTCCAATACTCAGGGCGTCGCTCTGGGTAATCTTTTTCTTAGTCACGGCATTACGTCGGTAAGAGAAACTGGTGTTGATCCCTATTTCGCGGTTGAGCGTCGTGAGGCTTCAGCGTCGGGGCGGCGGCCAGCACCGCGCGTTTTTACTGCCGGACCTCTAAACGAAGGCTCGAGAGTCTCCTACGGTGTATCCGAAACAGTGGGTACTATTGCTAGAGCTGAGCAGGCGGTGGAGCTCTCTACCGAGCTGCAATTGGATATGCTCAAGAGCTATGTTCGTCAGGACTACAGCGTGCAAAAGCACATCGTCGCACTGGCTCATGAGAGTGGCA
>JBLHTH010000092.1:0-12700 GCA_047627195.1 Pseudohongiellaceae bacterium
GGCTGATCAAAACATTAATGTTTTGGACATGATGAATAAAAGCCGTGGCGAAATTGCCTACAACTTGATTGACTTAGAAAGCGAACCATCTGACAGAGCGATCGCCGCTATTGACTCAATTGCAGATGTTATTCAAGTAACCCTGCTCTAACATTTTTTGACTACTTAGGAAAAACTCAAATGAAACGCGTATTTAATTTTGGCGCTGGTCCTGCCATGTTGCCACTGGAAGTACTGGAAAAAGCGCAAGCTGAATTTTTGGATTACCAGAACATGGGGGCATCGATAATAGAGATAAGCCACCGCTCTAAGGAGTTTGATGAGGTTCTCAATACCTGCGACGCACTGATAACTGAACTCGCGGCAATCCCAAGTAACTATAAAATACTGTATGTTCACGGCGGGGCTCAAATGCAGTTCTCGGCGATACCGTTGAATCTTATAAATCGTAACCCATCCAAAAAAGCCTCCTTCATACTCACAGGCACATGGGCAGAGAAGGCGAGTAAAGAAGCTGCTCGCTATGGCAACCCGATTGACATCGCTAGCAGTGCCGACAAAAACTTTAATTACATTCCTAGCTACGATGCCGCAGCACTAGACCCAGAAAGCTCCTACTTACATATAGTCAGTAACAATACGCTTTTTGGTACACGCTGGCATGAATTTCCCGACACTGGCGATATTCCCCTTGTTGCTGATATGACCTCCGAATTCATGTCCCGTAAAATCGACATTAGCAAATTCGGCATCGTATTTGCGGGGCTCCAAAAAAACCTCGGTCCGGCAGGATTAGCAGTAGTAATCATTCGTGAAGACCTCTTAGAACATGCGCTGCCTGAAACCCCGCACTTACTGAACTACCAGACCTACGCGAAAGAGCACTCACTGGCGAACACTAACAACACATTTGCCATCTATATGATGTCTCTTGTTATGCAGTGGCTAAAAGATCAGGGCGGCGTCGAGAAAATGGAAGGCATTAATAATACTAAAGCAAAAATTCTCTATGACACAATCGATTCCAGCGACTTTTATCTGGGTGCAGCAAATCCCGATCATCGCTCAATCATGAATGTCACTTTTAATTTGGCAAATAGTGACTTGCTTCCCGCCTTTCTGAGCCAAGCTGAATCCCAGGGCCTTTATGCGCTTAAAGGGCACAGAGTCGTAGGCGGAGCCAGAGCCTCAATTTACAACGCCATGCCCGTTGCTGGGTGTCAGGCCCTTGCTGACTTCATGAAAAACTTTGAAAAAAACAACGCCTAAACAAAGACTAATAGCACGGTTAATAGTTCAGATTTTGACTGAGGAGGCGGCAACAAAAAGGCCGCCTTATTCTCTAGAATCCTTCGCTATGTTCAGCCATCCTTCGTTATACTGAGTCATGGCTGAATTTCGAAAAATTATTCATTGTGATTGCGATTGTTTCTACGCCTCAATCGAGATGCGCGACAACCCTGAACTCATTGGCAAGCCGATAGCAGTGGGAGGGTCTCCGGAGCGACGTGGGGTCGTCGCGACATGTAATTATGAAGCCAGGAAATTTGGCATACACTCAGCAATGGCATCCGCTACCGCTAGACAAAAATGCCCAGACCTAATCATTGTTAAGCCAGAAATGGAAAAGTATCGCGCCGCTTCAAAACAAATTCATGAAGTGTTCAACCGATACACCTCTCTTATAGAACCGTTATCGCTTGATGAAGCCTATCTGGATGTCAGCGATTGCCAACAGTATAATGGCAGTGCTACACGGATAGCGCAGGCGATTAGAGAAGAGGTGTTAGCGAACGTAAAAATAACCATCTCTGCTGGCATTGCCCCTAATAAATTCCTTGCCAAAATAGCTAGTGACTGGAACAAACCGAATGGCCAGTTCGTTATTCGTCCCGAGCAAATCAATGATTTCGTATCAGAGTTGTCGGTTAAAAAACTCCACGGTGTCGGCAAAGTGACTGCTGCAAAGATGCAACGACTGGGAATTTCCACCTGCAAAGACTTGCAACGAATGGATGCAGACTTGCTGCGCCAACATTTTGGAATTTTTGGAGAACGCTTACACCAGCTCAGTCAGGGCATAGACCAAAGACCAGTTAAGACTGAGCGCACTAGAAAATCTGTAAGCCTTGAAAACACCTATGCAATCGATCTTCCCAACCTAAAAAGTTGCCTAAAAGAATTACCCAATCTAAAAATCCAGCTCGCTAAGCGCTTGGAAAATTTGGATTCCGAGCCGCTAATACATAAGCAATTCGTTAAAATAAAGTTCCACGATTTTGAGCAAACAACAGTAGAGATGCTTTCATCAACCACTGATATCAACAACTATATAAAGCTTTGTCATGACGGCTTTATCAGAGGCGATAAGCCGGTAAGGTTACTCGGCTTAGGGATAAGACTGCAATCACCCGCAACAATTCTTCCAAGTGAAGAATTTAACCAATTAAGCCTAACACTCGATTCTTCTGAGCAAGAGGAAAACCTTTGATTCGCTATCGGCCTCCGCAAAAACCAGGCTCCACATACGTAACCTCCGAAGGCCAACGAATGCTTAAAGCGGAGCTGCACCAGCTTTGGAAAGTGGAGCGCCCAATAGTTACGCAGTCGGTTACTGAAGCTGCCGCGCAAGGCGATCGCTCTGAAAATGCCGAATATATTTACGGTAAAAAACGCTTGCGCGAGATAGATCACAGAGTGCGGTATTTAAGTAAGCGCTTGGAAGCTTTTACAGTTGTATCTCAGCCTCCCTCGAATCAGTGTAAGGTTTTTTTTGGCGCCTATATAAAACTAGAAAACAATGACGGGGTTATTAACGAATACAGAATCGTCGGTCCCGATGAATTGGACCCCAAAAAAGGATATATCAGCATTGATGGCCCACTTGCTCGAGCGTTGCTTGGCAAAGAAATTGACGATGAGGTAAAAATCACTTCACCGGCAGGCGTTAGCGGCTATGTGATCTTAGGCGTTCGATATGATCCGAGCAATGACTAGGCAATAAAGAATACCGTCCGGGCTAGCTGTCCGCCTGAGTTCCGTCGTAATTAAACTGGGCAAACCAAACGACACACTTACTCGTTTGGTTTGCCACTGGTACTTTAATTTTTGTAGCCAACTATTGCATTCTACTAAATTGGCCCTTAATACCAGCTATCCCTCACCACCAACTATCCCTTTTCACTAAACTGAGCAAGCTGATCGGGAGATGCATCTGCCTGATATTTTTCCTTCCATTGAGGGTAAGGCATACCGTAGACGATTTCCCGAGCTTCCTCATAGCCAACATCAAGGCCCTTCTCTTTTGCCTCGGCACTGTACCATTTGGAAAGGCAGTTACGACAAAAGCTAGCTAGATTCATGAGATCGATATTCTGAACATCTTTATTAGCATCCAAATGAGCCAATAGCCGCCTAAAAGTAGCCGCCTCAATCTCAGTGGTAGTTGAATCTTTATCTGTCATAGTTTTAGTCCATCAAGCAGCTTCGTCATCCACTGACTCACCGTCAAGTTTCAAAGGAGTAGCGCGGTGTTTTTTGTCGACTGATCTTAGCTGGCGTTCGGCAGCATTGAAAGCGTCACGAATAGCGACATAAAGATCTTCGTGAGCATGATTGTCATGTTGATCTTGATTGACCCTCACCTCAAGCTGAGGTGTATGAACCTCTAAGCCTACAGAATAGACTTTACCCTTGTAGTGATGGTTGTGAGGGGAATCTAATACGACTCTACCTCCTATAATCTCACTGCAGTATCGCTCGAGCTTCTCGATACGTTTATTGACTGCGTCTATAAGTGCGTCGGAATGGTCGATATTGTGAAAAACTACTTGAATTTCATTAGTCATATTCTGCGATCTCCTTGTTCAATTAAAAGTTAGATGAAATGGATCTCGAGGTACCTCCTTTGACATTGAAAAAATGGGCAATGCGGGCGATAAATTAAAACCCGCTTTAATTAAGTGTAGAAGTTGGGAAGCCTTTTCGCTGAACAAACATTTAACGCTAAGGCGTCTACCCGCTAAAGTCGCGATAACACACGCGTTGTTGACCAGAATCAAAGATAAAATTTTTGTGAAAAAATAAACAGATAAAATCTTTATGAAAAGGTGAACAAATGAGGTCTTTAAAAAAAGATATTGAGAGGGTTTAGTAAATTTTGACTGAGTGAGAAGGCTAAATGGCGGACCATTTAGAAAAAGATTTACTACGAACTTGGGGGCGCATCTTACTCCCATTTACTCACCTTTTTAGACAGTCTCTGTAGACTACCCCTTTGTATGCTAATTGTAAAAGGCTGTTATTGCGGTGGATCAATTGTTATCAAAACACCAATGCCAAGGCTCGTAAATGATTCCAAAGGCATTGTCCCGCGGATAGCTCATCGTGAAGCAGAAATCAACAGAATTTTCTTCAAGCCATTGAAATGCATTAGTATTTTCGAAATCTTCGACTAGAGCGCTGCAGCCATATGTACCAATATCAACCGCCCTACCCGTATGATGCTCACTGAACCCTGGGGCAGCATTGACGGACAGTATGTCCTCGATAGCAGCTCCTGAACTCAGTTTCTTTGCTAGCAAGTCGGCTTGGTATTGAGCTGATCGATAAGCCGAAATAAGAAAAATATCAACCCCACTGTTAGCTGCCGCCAACTTCATAGCAGTCCAAGCAGCAAAGCTTTCTGGGGTGAGTTGTTGGGGGCGGTCATAAAAATCGGGCTCAGTAGCCACCAACTGATCAGGCTCTTCGCAAAAGGGCAAGTTGCAGGAATCACAGTATTCCACTGGAATGCCCAATGCTCCGTGAAGTTCTAATATCTTTTTAGGTAATTGCAAAAACATGCATCCATTTTGCCTGCCAAATAAAGTGATCTGACAAGCAACGTAAATCGCTAATTAACGAGGGTAGCTGTCAAAAACTGTTTCTATCCAACGCTGCTCATCTACATAACCTTGGCCCCAGCTTTCATACATTGAACCCAAACCTGCATCAACGATTTCTGCTTTACTCATTCGCTGAGATTTCATCACACGTATAGCCACTGAAGTATCTTTTACCACGCCATAAAAATCCATAAGATCTGATTTAGTAGCCAAAGCTCCGTGACCGGGAATAATACTTGTGTCATCGCTAATCCAAGAAAGTGCTTTCTCAACATTCGTTATCAAGCCTTGCACAGTGCCGCCATTGGCTAAATCAACAAATGGAAAGCCGCCGTTAAAATAGTGGTCTCCCATATGAATCACATTTGATCCTGCAAACATCACCACGCTGTCGGTATCAGTATGTCCCGCAGGCATATGAATAAGTGTAATTTCTTCCCCGTTAAAATGAAGGGTCACATCATCATCGAAAGTGACAACAGGCAATGCAGACGCAGGGGCATTGCCTGCCAGCAGCCTTTTGTGGACGTTTTCGTGAGCTATTATCAAACTATCCATACCGAATTGCGCATTACTGCCAGTGTGATCTCCATGAAAGTGGGTGTTTAGCACAAACTTTGGTACATCGGAGCCTAAAGCCTCCAAAGCATCCTTAATACGGCCTGCCAAGGGGGCAAATTGGTCATCAATAATCAATATCCCATCGGCCCCAGAGGAGACACCAATATTGCCGCCAGCACCAATCAGCATGGATACATTTCCTGCCACCGGTTGAGTTTGAATCGTCACATTTTCATATTGAGCAAATACAGCAGCAGAAGCTATGCATGAAAGGAATGTGGTTATAGCGAGAAGCGGATTGATTGTTTGCATAGCTACCCCAGCGTGTTTCTTATTAGAAAAGGAGGGCCATGCTATGTTCGGCTTAAGCTGAATGCAAGAGAAGCAACCAACACTATAATTTTCAAAACCAAGCGGAGTAGAAATTACCTTCTGTGCTCAGATTGCCTTACAATCACCGCTATCGCTAGAAGTGCATTTAAGAAGCGCAATTAATTAGTATCGCTCTCCAGAGGTTTGTTATAAATGAGTAGACTTCCTATCATCGTAGGTTTCGGTGGCATCAATCCCGCTGGCAGAAGTTCGAATCATCACGGGTACAGAAGACTAGTCTATGGCGCTTTGCCTGAATCATCACAATACAAGACCCTGGCCAGTATTGCTGCACTCACAGGTAAGCTGAAAAAAACAGCGTCTGGCTGGCTTGATGAACAAGGTCAGGCCGTAAACCCAGAATCGTACCTTAATAAGCATTCAGAAGAACTCTTAGGCAACACGCTAATCCGCGAATTAGGGGGTAACCTTTTCGACCCCCAGCGGATCTATCACCAAAGCTCCGCCGCACTATCCGCGGTAGACAGTTCGGCCTTGAGCTTTCGCATCAAGACTAAAAAGCTAAGCTCTCCCCTACCCAGCAACTGGGATGTAGTTCAGCAGGATGAAAAATTCAGCTTAGTTACAATAACAGGCGATTTAGAGGTAATGTTGCCCGCATTCCGTAAAAGTAAGGTCAATAGCGCAGGACAATTGCCATCTGGGTTTATGCCAGGCGAATTATATGCTTCACGAAATCACCCGCGCGGACTGCAGCTAAGCGTATTTGCCGCCTCTGACGCATTGAACTCTCTCGGAATCGATTGGGATACGATAAGACAACGAGTAGCGCCGGATCAGATAAGTGTCTATGTCGGCAGTGGCCTAGGACAAATGGACTACAACGGCAATGGCGGCTTACTTCAGGCTAGGCTGCTGGGTAAAAAAGTCTCTTCTAAGCAGCTCGCGTTAGGCTATGCGGAAATGCCAGCTGACTTCATCAATGCTTATTTACTTGGAAATTTAGGCACCACCGGAACCAGCGTCGCCGCCTGCGCAACCTTTCTATATAACCTGCGCCAGGGGATAAAGGACATTCAATCTGGCGCCTCTCGCGTTGTAGTCGTTGGCACTAGCGAGGCACCACTAACACCTGAAGTGTTTGAAGGTTTCGCTACCATGGGCGCACTTGCCGACGATGAATCCCTGCGTCGTTTAGACAAGCTCAGCGATGGCCAAGTAATTGATCTGCGGCGAGCATGTCGCCCGTTTGGCGATAACGTTGGCTTTACTCTGGCAGAGTCTGCCCAAGTTATTGTGTTATTCGATGACGAATTAACCCTTGAGCTTGGCGCAACTGTTTATGGTGCGGCCAACGATGTTTTCATAAACGCAGATGGCTTTAAGAAATCCATCGCAAGCCCGGGTCTTGGAAATTATCTCTCAATGGCAAAGGCGGCCGCCGCTACTCAAAACATCATCGGGTCAGAAGGACTTAAACATCGCAGCTATGTTCAGTCTCATGGCACAGGGACACCGCAAAACCGGCAAACCGAATCGAAAGTACTTGATGACACTGCCAAAAGATTTGGCATATCTAACTGGCCGATTACCGCGGTCAAATCATTTTTAGGCCACTCCCTCGCCTCCTCTGCTGGGGATCAAATAATGGCAACTTTAGGGTTTTGGAATGAGGGTATCTTGCCCGGCATATTAACAGTTGAACAGATCGCAGAAGACGTTACAGCTTCGGCTATTGATTTCAATCTCCAGCATCTTAATCTTGGCAACAAAGCAATGGACGCAACAATTATTAATTCGAAAGGCTTTGGAGGCAACAATGCCAGCGCTTCTATTCTCGCGCCCCACATCGTGAATGCGATGCTAAGCAAACGTCATGGAAGCAAAGCAATGACGACTTATGCAAAACTAAATGAGCAGATCCAATCCAATGCCGAATTGGTAGAAACTCAAGCCATGAATGGCGTGAATCAAATCATTTATAAGTTCGACAATAATGTTTTAGCCGGCGAGAATTTAAGCGATGGGGAACAAGAGTTGACCGTTGATGGCATAAACACACCAGTGTCTCTTGCCGTGGCCAATCCCTATTCAGACATGTGTGATTAAGGTGCTGAGTTAAGTAGTGGCTAAAGAGCCACTACTTAACTTCTACAGCACGCTCTTCAGCAATGTGCTTCTGCCAAATAGCGGGACCGGTGCGATGCACCGAGGTGCCATTCACATCCACCGCAACAGTGACTGGCATTTCATCCACTTCAAACTCGTGAATCGCTTCCATACCAAGATCTTCGAAGGCCACGACGCGAGACTTTTTAATAGCTTTGGACACCAAATAAGCAGCACCGCCAACAGCCATCAAATACACTGCTTTGTGTTTCTTAATCGCATCAATTCCAACTTGGCCACGTTCTGCTTTGCCTATCATTCCGATTAAGCCGGTTTTTGCCAGCAGGCCTTCTGTGAATTTATCCATACGGGTGGCAGTGGTTGGGCCCGCAGGTCCAATCACTTCATCTCGCACAGCATCTACTGGGCCTACGTAGTAGATAAACTTGTTAGTAAAATCTACGCCTTCAGGAAGCCCTTCCCCAGCCTCCAACATTCCTAGTAGTCGCTTATGAGCGGCGTCACGCCCAGTTAGCATGGTTCCTGAAAGCAATAGGGTTTCCCCAGGCTGCCACTGAGCTATGTCATCTGCTGTTAACGTGTCTAAGTTTACCTTTCTTGCCCTGGGCCCCACATCCCAAGTGATCTGTGGCCACTCATCTAAGCTAGGCGGAGTGAGTTCCACTGCACCGCTGCCATCGAGCGTAAAATGAGCATGCCTTGTCGCTGCACAGTTAGGAATCATCACCACCGGCAAAGAAGCTGCATGAGTTGGATAATCCATGATTTTCACATCGAGCACTGTGGTTAAGCCACCGAGGCCCTGCGCCCCAATACCCAGCGAATTTGCTCTATCCATAATTTCGAGGCGCAATTCTTCAACCCGATTAGAAGGCCCTCTAGCTCGCAGCTCGTGAATGTCGATAGGATCCATCAATGATTCTTTTGCCAGCACTGCCGCTTTTTCGGCCGTGCCGCCAATTCCAATCCCTAACATACCAGGCGGGCACCAACCTGCGCCCATAGTCGGTAAAGTTTTCTCAACCCAATCCACAATGCTGTCACTAGGGTTAAGCATTGCCATTTTGGCTTTATTCTCCGACCCCCCGCCTTTAGCCGCGACCTTCACGTCTAGTTCACTGCCCTTAACAAGCTCCATATGAATGACAGCAGGCGTGTTGTCTTTAGTGTTTTTTCTGGCACCTGCCGGGTCAGACAAGATAGAGGCTCTGAGCACATTATCCGGCAACAGATAAGCTTGGCGTACCCCTTCGTTAACCATCTCGGAAACCGTCATGTCCCCTTCCCACTGAACATCCATGCCAATCTTTAAAAATACCGTAACAATACCCGTATCTTGGCAGATAGGCCGTTTGCCTTCGGCACAAAGTCGAGAGTTAATAAGTATCTGAGCCATAGCATCTTTGGCCGCTTCAGACTCTTCCCTTTCATAAGCCTCATGAACAGCCTTGATGAAATCCAGCGGATGGTAGTAGGAAATGTACTGGAGCGCGTCGGCAACGCTTTGAATTACATCTTTGGTTCGGATAAGAGTCATACTGCGATTCCTTCAAATTGGCTATTGGCCTGTCACTTGGTTTATTGATTTTAGCACTTATATTAGCGCTGATTAGGTCCTGGCCCCCATCAGCAAAGTTATTCCTTCGCTAATAGGAAGTCTTTCGCAAGGTTGATTTTTTTTGCGAGGTAGTCTGAGCCACCGCGATCTGGGTGCATCTTTTGCATAAGGCTGCGATGAGCATGAGTAATTTCATCTTTGCTGGCACTCGGTTGTAGCCCCAGAATTTCATAGGCCAGCTGTGCTGTCATTTCAGCACTGTCCTGCACGCCAGCCTGAGCTGAGGACTGATACCCTCCCTCTCGCCAATCAGGATGGCTCCTGTCCATGTAAGCCTCAAATACTTGAGCCGAATCTGAATCGGCGGCTAGCTCAGCGGCTAATTCGAGAAGTTGAGCTAAAACCAAAGCTGAAAGCTGAGAACCAGCAAACTTGCCCTTTACGACCTCTCCATCGTGGTCAAGAGTCATCGCCAAGTAACCGGTTTTTATTTTAGAAACTGAAGCAGCAGATTTTTGCGCAGAACTACTAACGCGGCTCTTAAACATCTGCCACATTGGCAACAATCGCAGCAACATCGGCAACATGCGAAATAAATAGGTAGCAGCAACGCCAATCGGTGCCAAAATGAATTGCACTGGAAGGCGGCCAAGAACAATAAGAATGCCAATGACTAACAAGGCGACGACAAAAAAATACAGATACCGAGTTTGACGGGCCGACAGATTGAACCTATTCGATGAAGACTTTACAAAATAGTAGGCCGCTATAGGCAAGCCTATAAGCAATATTAATCTAAAAATCATAGAGAATAACTTTTACTAAATGTTAAGACTTCATTTGCCGGGTTAACAGCTTAACCGATTCGGGGGAGTTCTTGCTAAAGTTTTGCAAAGCTTTTAACCCCCCTGCCGCATATATCGCAACAGCTTTTAATAAGTCTTTTAGTTGATCGGCACTGGCACTGTCAAACTGAGAGTAGGCGCCACCAGATAGACGACTGAGCTCAAGAAAAGCCTGCTTAGCAGTAGGATCACCGCGCTCCTGAAACATAAAAAGCGGCACATTAAGCATGCCTAATTCTCCGGCAAGTTGCGCTAACTGATCGAGGCTCTCCTCCATCGCATCGCCAATAAAGATGACACATTTTATTTTTCTGTTTCGATTCTCTGCCAAGGCATGGCGCAGTAGCGTTTCTATTTTAGTGGTGCCCGCCTCGCATCCCAAACCCGACATCTTATGCAAAAGATCATCGGCATTAAGATTCCAACCGCTTTTGTAAAATTCGGCAAAACCTCGGAAATAGCAAAGTTGCACCTGCAAGCCGCCCAAGCTTTGCGCCGATGCAAACATGTCTCGCTGCAGTTGACTGGCCTTATTCCAAGTAGCCTGACGGCTTGCCGTTGCATCAAGCGCGAAGATCAAGCGGGCATCACCCGTTGTCTTAGGCAAGGAAGCTACTTTAGCCAAAAATGAATTCACATCACCCTGGCTTGAAGTAGGCAAATTTTCTGACTTGGTCTCAATAGCTGGTTTTTTTAGTTTTGATTTAAATAGATCTTTCATTGAAAATCCTCGTCAAATTTTCGTCTCTAATTAAATTAGGTAGACAGTCTTTTTGATCATAGCTTGCTCTATTTTTATCAATAAAAAACCGGCAAGGCCAGCCCTTAATCAAATAGCAAGAGAGCATGCGGCGCGGCACTATACCAATTCTGATTTAAACATATACGCTGCCGAGAACGAAAAAGTTGCCCGACAAAGCGTGTGTGCCCATTTCAACACTATCCCAGAAATAATCCCAAACCAGAACAATGACGTCTCGGTACTTTCGGGTTCGAATCCTTCCAATCACGTGCACATGAATTAGCGTACGCCAGACCCAACATTAACCACCGACAAAGTTTGGAACTTCACAATACAAATCAGCCTCCACTTTTACACTGACCGCAGAATTTTTGTTGGCGCCAGCACTCCAGCTAGGCATCACTGTTGAGTACAGGCCGCTGCCGCCGGACATCAGTATCAATAGCTGATCCGGGCCTGTGTACGCTTGCCTTGGGTTTAGGGTTTTTCGAGCAAAACCCGCACAAAGTCGATTTGCTTCGGCACCGTCCATTTTGCAACGCTGATAGATTTCAGAAGCAATATCCTGACGGCTTAAGCCTGCTTTATGAAGAACACTGGCGTGCTCTGGGTTTAGCACTATGGTCGCCATGCCGCCGGTTAAAATGGCGTTATTAGTGGCGGCATTCGCCAGCCCAATTGCCAGTACTTCTAATAGCAGCTCATATTGATTCGGGTCGTCACCATCACCGCTAAATAAAACCGAGTGCGGCGCCTCCGCTCCGATGACAGTAACGACACTGTCTTGCGAATCAAAACCAAGGTCCACATGCATAGGAGGGAACGGAGATGCCTCTTCATTCTCTGCCAAACAGTAACTGAATTTGCCGGGGTGGCCCAATAACGCCATATCGGAGGTGCCGGGTCTACCACCCCCAATGTTTATCATCGCTAATCGTAATGCGCGGCCGATAGACGCGTTCGCTCGATGGCCAGGCCCAAGTGCGCCATAGCTGCTGCTAACAGGACCGCAAGTGTGTCGTGCTGGACCATTCACAATAATAAGGGGTGCCGTGCAGTGGGTGGTCGCCTGCATTTCAGTGAGATCGAAACGAGGATCGATTACAGCTTTAAGCGCTGCTACAACCAAAGGCATATAGTCTGGCAGACAGCCCGCCATCACAGCGGCAACTGCCACTTTCTCGAGAGTTGCCATGCCGTTGGCAGGGCCCATAGTTCCCAGCATCATGTCGGCATCTTGTCCAGACGCCAAAACCATTTTGCTGACTCTTGCTGGCGTTGGAATAATCACCGGCAACCCATCAGTCATATTGCGATGGTGTAAGTCTTCTAGTGCAGCTGCTTCATCTGCGGCGCTAAACAGATCAGTCATGGTCTGCCTCAAGTGCTTTGATGATCGCAGGAGCGTAGTCAGCCGCGATTGCTTTCATGTTCTTGGTACCAGTACCCGCTATAGGATGAGGTAGTTGAACTCGGGGCAAATCAGGCATGCCAAGAGACTGGGCAACAAAATCCCCCTGAGGCCAAAATTCGTCAGTGACTAAAGCCACCGCGGGAATACCAATTCTTGCAAAGTTCACGCCGTCACGCACGGTGCCGGTAGTGCAGGAACCTCAATGCCCGTAGGCAGCTACAACCGCCTGGC
>JBLHTH010000093.1:0-12684 GCA_047627195.1 Pseudohongiellaceae bacterium
AAAATGACAGTAGCCGTGTAGATGTAATTGACTTGGATTATTCGTCGATTCTGGTAGTTAGCTTGTCAATGCCAGCAAAATCATTTCTAGTCCTACCTTTGGCTCTTTATTTAAGACTCGCAGATCTATGCATCAAATAGGAGGCTGTGGCGTCGAGGGGATCGCGACCAAGGACGGCTGTCGCTCCGGGATGAAAGCTGGAAACTGGGTTCAGGTCGATGAAAACGGGATTGTCTTTTTCGTCCAGAAGGTACTCTACTGCGCCGAGCTCCATCTTAGCGGCCTGTAGAATTTTTTTGACTGACTCGGTCACCTTCGGGGCAATTTCGCGAGGAGGCCAGAGGGTAACATCCAATTCCGGGTGAGCCAGGCAGTAGTTGAACTCGCCAGCTTGAACGGGTGAGCGGGCTTCGTAAAGGATGTCGGAGCCGAGGACTTCGATCCGGTGGACGCAGCCGTCTGCGGCGATTAGCATCTCTTGTTCAATCCAGCCTTCATCTCGACTGAAAAGTCCATCGGGGGCGGGTTCGCCGTCTTCAAGCGCCCGAATTCCTCTCCCAAAACCACCTGCGGGTGGTTTGAGAAGGACAGCTTGTCCATGTATGGCGCGACCGCCGGGAACGGCGGGATAGGTTTGCGGCGTCCGCACTTCGCACTCAGTAAAAAGTTTGGCTTGAGCCAGCTTACTGTAGCCGGTCTGGAAGCAGAGTGATCCGTTGATCACAGATCTACCCTCGGCCTCCCAGGTTCGCAAAGAATTGGTGATCCGATCCGCCCGAGCCTTATCCCGCTCAGCAAGAAGGGAGGATACGCGGTTGACAATCAACCCATTCGCTACGATCTCCTCCGGATCATCAGTGACTTGTACTTTAATGCCCCTCGATTCTAAAAGGTCAACGAGGGGGCGAACCCATTCTGGGATATCTGTGAGAATTAAAATAGACATTGACTAGCATCCGGCTGGCTGAGGCAAAGATCCCCGTGCTTGCCTAGCAAGGGTACCGAAAAGTAAGCCTCCTAATCTCTCAGGATCTGTCGTATGAATCAATCAAAAATGGTCAAGCGTCACCGATTCCCTCCAAAAATAATCCAATATGCCATGTGGCGATATCATCTATTCAACCCGAGTCACCCTGACATTGAAGACATAAAGTCTTGACGGCGCAGTGGGGCATTACCGTCAGCTATGAAACAATTCGGCTCCGGTGTCATAGGTTTGGTCCGAAATAGGCTCCAAGGTTAAGAAGAAAAAACTAAGGCTACGGCGACACCTTCCTCATTGGTAAACCCTTTGTGAAGATTCACGGAAAACAATATCACTCTTGCAGGGCCGTTGACTAAGATGGTTAGGTGGTTGATGTCTTTCTCTAGGAAAGGCCGCTAGACGTTTCTTTCAGCGTTTATTGCATAAACACAAAGGCGAGCCATGTAAGATCGTCACGGACAAATTGAGAAGCTACAGCGTGACTCACAGAAAGTTCATTCCAGAAAGGGTTCGCGACACAGCGCAATAGGCCAACAATCGAGCCGAGTTGTCGCACAAGCCAACACGGGCGAAGGAGCGGGGCATGTGTAAACTGAAATCTACGGCGCAAGCACAGCGGTTTTTGAGTGCTCATGCAGCTGTGTACAATTTGTTCAATCTAGGACGGCACTTAGTGTCAGCAGGAACCTATCGGTATTTTCGACTGCATGCCTATGCGTCTTGGGAAAAGGCAGTGGCAATGTAGGAAAGCCAAACCGGAGTTTTTCTAGATATGGGTGGTTAACTTGTCAATACCGTCTTATGATCATGTTCGAGGATCGACTATCGGACTAGGTTTAACCTCTTACATAGAAATATTTACAGGGTCCATAATTCTAATACCTCTTGTAATTTATTTGGGTTGACTGGTTTAGAGATAAAGTCGTTCATTCCTGCAGCTAGACACTTATCCCGATCGCCCTCCATTGTATTTGCAGTCATGGCAATTATAGGTATATCTCGATTAAGCACCTTCGAATCTGGCAAACGAATTTTTTGAGTAGTTTCATAACCATCCATTACTGGCATTTGACAATCCATAAAGACTAAATCAAAGGGCATATTCTCTAAAGAATTTAACGCTTCTTCTCCATTGGCTGCTAATTCAATTTGTACACCAAATTTTTTCAAAAGACCTTGAGCTACTTGCTGATTAACCGCATTGTCTTCTACTATTAGCACCTTGGCTTTGAACTGCGGAAGTTCACGAGCGCTATATGCCGTCACCAAATTTTGTTCTTGGGAAGTACCGCCTGCTATTGCCATTAGAGTACTGTAGAGAATAGTCTGATCGATAGGTTTATTAAGATGTCCGCTAAAGCCCGCGGCCTTTAACTTTTCAACGTCTCCACGTTGCCCTTGAGATGTGAGCAAAATTAAGTGCGTATTGTTAAAAAGGCTACTATCACTTTTGATCTTGATACCCAACTGAACACCATCCATTTGAGGCATTTGCATGTCTAGAATAGCGATATTGTAAGGCACCCCTTTTGAAGTTTCTTCGGATAATTTTTCTAACGCTTTAATACCACTATCGACCAGTGTATGTTCCAGTTGCCATTTAGTGAGTAGTTGGCCTAACAACACCCTGTTTGTTAAATTGTTATCAACGACAAGTATTTTTTCCCCTTGTAGCCTGTCAAAATCTCTCTTTGGCGGCTGTGTCTTGGCCGTGGGAATTTTGATAGAAAACCAGAATGTAGAGCCTTCACCTTCGACGCTTCTGGTACCTATATCACCGTCCATCAACTCCACCAATTGTTTGCTTATCGATAGCCCTAAACCTGTGCCTCCGTATTTACGAGTAGTAGAACCGTCAGCTTGACTAAAACGTTCAAAAATTTTGTTTTGCTGTTCATCCGTAAGACCAATGCCTGTATCAGTGATCTCGAATAGGAGTTTTGCACTTTGATCTGTCTGTTCTTGCACTTTGCAATATACTGAGACCTCTCCATGTTCGGTAAATTTAATGGCATTATTTATCAAATTATTGAGTATTTGCCGGATACGTCCAGAGTCTGCAATGAACAAGTTATTAGGCATAATATTAGCAGGGCAAATCAGCTGAAGACTCTTATTATGAGCTTGAAGTGCAAGGCTGCTGCCAACGTCACGCAATAACAATTCCAAGTCAAATTCAAGGGGTTCTAGCTCCAACACTCCGGATTCAACTTTCGAAAAATCAAGGATGTCGTTAATAATAGTTAGTAGAGATTCGGCACTATATTTTACCGTTTTAGCAAAATTGTGCTGCTCGTTATTTAACGGAGTATCCAATAGGAGGTTCGTCATCCCGATTACGCCATTCATCGGAGTTCTGATTTCATGACTCATAGTTGCTAAAAAGTCCGAGGTAGCTTTATTTGCAATTTCTGCATTTTTTCTCGCTGTAACCAAATTTACAATGATATTGTTAATGACTGATGAAGTAATAGCTAATAATGATAAAAATAAGGTAAGTGACACGATTATAATTACGATATTGTCATGTGATAACCCGGTGTTTTGAAGGAGGTCCTGTTCAGTAGGTAAAAAATGGGACGCTTTCATCCCGATATAATGCATTCCTGTTATGGCTGCACCAATTATGGCTGATGATCCTGCTAGTTTTGGAACAGCTTTGCTTTTTTTGTATTGCTTAATACCAATGTACAAGGCGAGACTTGCTAATACCACTCCGACAAGAATAGATAATAAAAAGTTATAAATATCATACTTTAAAATGAAATTACCATACATTGCCTCCATGCCGGTATAGTGCATTAACCCAATACCAGCGCCCAGTAAGATACCGCCAATGAGAAATTCATATTTCGCAATATTCTCTTTAATGAAAATGGCGATGGCAAGATAACTAGCGAATATAGCGGGTATAATCGAAATTGCGGTAAGGCTCACATCATGGTGAATCATCATAGGGAGCTTAAAAGCTAACATACCCACAAAATGCATAGACCAAACAGCAATTCCCATTGCTATTGCACCAGAAAAATGCCAAATATATTTGGTAATTCGTTTGTTGGACTCGATAATGCAAGGAACGGTGTTTAAGCCTGCGTAGGCGCCCAACCAAGCAATAAGAATGGAAAATAATACTAACCAATATGAGTAGGCGTAGCTCATCTGACCGACAAGTTCAGCACCACTATGAATAAATTCAAGACCCAGCATTTATTGCATCCTTCGGGAGTTTCTATTTTTATGAAAACTTAACCGGTGAGCGTATAATTCGAATAAACGCTATATTGATCTTAGTTCAGATCTAGAAATTAATAGTTAGCTGTAAATATTTCATGGCTTATTTCTACCCTCAGCATCTATGCCGCTGGCATTAGGTCCCTGGTCCCTGGTCGCCGTTGTCGCGGGTTTTGTGACTCTGTGAGCTGGCGAAGGTCAGGATATTCTTGCCATCCCTACGTGTCAGGCTATCTGTCGCCTCTTTTGGATTCCCCAAAATACTAACAGGGAGCAGTAAGAGATTAAATCATGTAGAGATACTCTATTGAGTTTGATAAGTCGGCTGAGTGCTGTCAAGTTAACTCCCAATCTGTCAGGGTCTGGCGTATGACCCAATTAAAAATGTTTAAGCGTCACAGATTCCCGCCCGAAATAATTCAATATGCAGTCTGGCTTTGCCATCGATTCAACTTGAGTCACCGCGACGTCGAAGACTTGATGGCCGAGCGGGACGTGAATATCAGCTATGAAGCCATTCGCCTCTGGTGCAATAAGGTTGGTTCGAAATAGGCTCCAAGGTTAAGAAGAAAAAACTAAGGCTACGGCGACACCTTCCTCATTGATAAAGCCTTTGCGAAGATTCACGGAAAACAATATTACTCTTGCAGGGCCGTTGACTAAGATGGTTAGGTGGTTGATATCTTTCTCGAGGAAAGGCCGCTGGACGTTTCTTTAAGCGTCTATTGCATAAACACCGAGTTGAGCCGCGTAAAATCGTCACGGACAAATTGAGAAGCTGCAACGTGGCTCACAGAGAGCTGATTCCAGAGACGATTCACCACTCTACCCAAGATGCGAGCAATCGGACTGAGCTGTCGCACGAAGCTACACAGGTGAGGGAGCGGGGTATGCGTAAGTTCAAAGCAGCGGCACAAGCGTAGCGGTTTTTGAGTGCTCATGCAGCTGTGTACAATTTTTTCAACCTTGGACGACACGTAGTATCGGCTGAGAACTATCGCTTTATCAGACAGCGTGCCTTTGCGTCTTGGGAAAAGGCAGTGGCGATATAGTAGGTGGAAATAATGGATTTTCTCGATTCTAGTAGTTAACTTGTCAATACCAAGATATAGTCGCAAGAGCGCATAAAATGGCGCTAAGGCACGAGCATAGCAACGGTCGGCGTTAGGTTTAAACCCTAAAGTGTGTTTAGAGATTATCTTCGAGAGAAGTAAGCTAACTGATAAATAGCTATTGATGCCTTAAGAAGTGTGCTGTTCGCTTTGAGAATAGCAAGCAGGAACGTAAACATTTTACGTCTTGAACAGAACTGTGATTATTTAAAATCTTGGTTCTTTTTTTTTATGAGGGACTAATAATTTTACAGTTTGATATAGATTTAGATCATATTTTTTCCGGTGAAACTGCCCGAGTAATAATGGAGTTTAGTGGTGATGGGAATGAAAAAAATATTTGCTTGCGTGCTTAGCATAACAGTCTTTATGGTCGGAATTGTAAGTGCTGCAGAAGTTAACGTTTATTCGGCACGAAGCGAGGACTTGATTAAGTCTGCTTTGGATCGGTTTAGCGAAGAGACTGGTATTGAAGTTAACTTGATCACCGAGGGCGCTGATGCGCTGATCCGTCGGATTGAACTTGAGGGCTCTAACTCGCCGGCCGATGTCTTACTAACGGTTGATGCAGGAAGGCTCTTTCGCGCGAAAGAAGCTGGCATCCTTGCTTCAATAGATTCCTCTGTTCTGCGCGAACGGATACCTGCTGCATATCGTGATCCGGAAAACCAATGGTTTGGACTATCGCTCCGGTCGCGGGTCATCATGTTTGATAAGTCGCGGGTCTCCCCCAGCGAGATAGAGAGCTATGAAGACCTCGCTGATCCAAAGTGGAAGGGCGAGATTTGTATTCGCTCGTCGGGGAATATCTATAACCAATCGTTACTTGCGTCGATGATAGAACACGCGGGAGAGGAGGCAACGGAAGCTTGGGCAGTAGGTTTAGTTGCTAATATGGCGCGTCGGCCGCAAGGGGGGGATCGGGATCAAATACGTGCCGCTGTAGCAGGGCAATGTAAGCTTGCCATAGCGAACACTTACTACTTGGCTGGTATGCTCAACTCTGACATTGCTGCAGATGTCGAAGTGGCTGAGCAGATCGGTGTACTGTGGCCGAACCAAGGTGATCGGGGTGCCCACATGAACGTGAGTGGCGCTGGCATGATAAAGACCTCGAAAAACCCAGATGAGGCGCGTCAGCTGATCGAATTTCTCAGCGCCGACTACGCTCAGCAGTGGTACGCGGAAGTGAACAATGAGTACTCCGTGCGTACCGATATTCCTGTGAGCGCCACTTTGCAGCGGTTTGGGGAATTCAAAGCGGATTCGTTAAACCTCGAAGTACTTGGGCGTAATAATGCGGCCGCTGTTCGCCTCGCCGATCGCGCGGGTTGGCAATAATATTTTTCGCCTCGAGATAGCCGATTATGAATGAATTGATAGAGTGAGCTTAAAGGCTCTCGAAATTCCGCGAGTTACTAGGCCAAGGCTTTCTCTTATGAAGCCTTGGCCTTTGTCATTGATCGCCTTGTCTTTGATACTTGCTACGCCTATTTTCGTCGTCCTTTCCTCTGTGTTCTTCCCCGCTGGGGATATCTGGACCCACCTTTTCGAGACAGTGCTTGCCCGCTACATCAGTAATTCTTTCGCGCTAATGATAGGCGTCAGCATTGGTGTGCTCGCTTTAGGGGTTTTGCCAGCGTGGCTTGTCACGGCCTATCGGTTTCCTGGTAGCAAGGTTTTCGAATGGGCGCTTTTGCTCCCACTTGCTATTCCGGCTTATATTATCGCTTATACTTACACGGGTATGTTAGATGTGGCGGGGCCCCTGCAGAGTAACCTGCGTGACGCATTCGGTTGGAGCTATGGCGAATACTGGTTTCCTGAGATTCGGTCGCTCGGCGGTGCCATAGCGATGCTCTCACTCGTTTTTTACCCCTATGTATACCTACTCGCACGCGCAGCCTTCGCCGGACAGTCGCGCAGTGTAATGGAGGCGGCGCGAAGCCTTGGCTGCTCGCAGCGTTCGGCATTTTTTCGCGTTGCTCTTCCACTAGCCCGACCGGCGATTGTCGTAGGCCTTAGCATTTGCTTGATGGAAACCCTTGCAGATTACGGTACGGTTCAGTATTTCGGGATCTCTACATTCACGACAGGGATCTATCGAACTTGGAATGGTCTTGGAAGCACCGTAGGTGCTGCGCAGCTAGCGGCGTTGCTCCTAGGGTTCGTATTTATTCTCGTATCGATCGAGTCATGGTCGCGTAAGCAGGCACAGTTTTTTAATACCGGGAGTCATTCGTGGCCAAGTCCCGCGGTACCCATAGTTGGCGGAAGATTATTTATTGCCTATTTGGTTTGCGGGGTTCCCGTTTCACTAGGGTTCGTTGTGCCGCTAATACAGCTTTCAATTTGGGCCTCGATCACCTCTGACTCGATCATGACCGCGGACTTCGCCGGTTATTTATTTAATAGCTTAACTCTCGCTGCTATTACGTCGGCAGCTGCGCTGATCCTTGCTCTGTTTATTGCTTACGGGCGGCGCTTATATCCGACCCAGCTTTCCAGCGCCGCCGCTCGGGTTCTGAGTCTGGGTTATGCGCTGCCAGGTACTGTAGTGGCGATTGGTGTCTTGGTGCCGTTCGCATGGTTAGACAACCGAGTAAGTGCATTTATGGTTGCCCGCTTTGATTTCAATACGGGGCTGCTGCTAAGCGGTACCGCTTTTATTCTCGTTTTTGCTTATCTCGTCCGATTTTTACCGATAGCGATGAATACCGTTGACGCGGGGCTCACAAAGATTCGACCGTCGATGGATGAGGCGGGTCGTAGCATGGGTTTGGGGCCAATGACTATCTTGCGTCGTGTTCACATGCCCATCATGCGAGGCTCGCTAGCAACTGCTTTATTGCTCGTCTTCGTCGATGTGCTTAAAGAATTGCCCGCGACACTTCTGCTGCGGCCATTTAATTTCAACACGCTTGCTATTCGTACTTATGAGCTAGCTAACGAAGAGAGGTTAGCAGACGCGGCAGGGCCCGCGCTTACGATCGTGTTGGCAAGTCTGATTCCTGTTATCCTGCTCAGCCGCTCGCTTGAACGGGCGAAGTATGTCCCAAGTGTTGGGGAAAAGCCCAGATGATGGATTCATAAAAATGGCCTCACCGGCATTACAGCTAGACAACGTAAGTGTCCGCCTAAGCGGCCATCTAATCGTCGATTCTGTATCGTTTAGCGTATCTGCGGGTGGGATAGGCTGCCTGCTTGGCGCCAGCGGCTGTGGTAAGACGACACTGCTAAGAGCTATCGCTGGTTTTGAACCTGTAAGTACTGGTGAAATATTATTGGATGGGGCTGTTGTGAGTTCTCCCTCGCGAGCACTGGATATTGAAAAACGCCACGTCGGTATGGTTTTTCAAGATCACTCGTTGTTTCCGCATATCAGCGTTGCTGAGAATATAGCCTTTGGAATTCAAGCTCTCAGCAGTCCGATGCGTGAGGCCCGCGTAAAAGAGCTCGCCGGCCTGCTAGAGATTAGCGGTCTCCTTGGCGCTTACCCACATAGGCTATCAGGCGGGCAGCAGCAGCGCGTTGCTATCGCCCGAGCACTAGCGCCTCGCCCAGAGGTTTTGCTCTTAGACGAGCCTTTTTCGAGTCTTGACTTAGAACTACGAGAAACGCTTGCTCGTGAAATTCGTCTGGTCCTAAAGCAAGAGGGCATTACAGCTATGCTCGTCAGTCACAACCAGTTTGAGGCTTTTGCAATGGCCGATGAAATTGGCGTTGTTAAGTCGGGGCGACTGCTGCAATGGGACAACGCGTTCAATCTCTATCACACCCCTGCTTCTCTCGCCGTCGCTGATTTTATAGGTGAAGGCGTGTTAGTAGATGGACAGATGATCGGCACGAATGCAGTGGAGACTGAGCTAGGTATAATCGACACGCGCGAGATTGAAAACTTTAATCTTCCCGATACGAAAGAGATCTCACTACTGCTTCGCCCGGATGATGTACTCCACGATGATGCCAGTCCGATCAAGGCGCGCATAGTCGAGAAGGCTTTTCGCGGTGCTGTATTTCTCTATACATTGGAATTAGAGAGTGGCAAACGTGTCTTATCGCTCGTTCCGAGTCATCATAACCATGATGTTGGGGAGCCTATGGGTATCCGTCTCGATGTTGAGCACCTTGTTGCCTTCCCCAAGCTGCCGCTGAGATAAATGCGCGGCGCTTTATAACAGTTGCGAAAGCCTTGGGTATGCGAACAGCATTGAAGCTATTTTTTCATAGAGTAATTTTCATGCTCCGCCCAGTTTTGCTCACTGTAATGAAGGCTACTGACAAGAGTTAACCCTCAATCTGTCAGGATTTGGCGTATGACTCAATCAAAAATGGTCAAGTGCCACAGATACCCGCCCGAAATTATTCAATATGTAGTCTTGCTTTACCATCGATTCAACCTAAGTCACCGCGACGTCGAAGACTTGATGGCGCAGCGGGGCATCACTGTCAGCTATGAAGCCATTCGTCTGTGGTGCAAAAATTCGGATCGAAATATGCTGAAAGGTTAAGAAGAAAACATCAAGGTTACGTTGACACTTTCCTTATTGATGAAGTCTTTGTGAAGATTCACGGGAAGCAGCACTATCTTTGGAGAGCTGTTGGCCAAGCTGGAGAAATGGTTGATGTATCCGTGCAAAAGAGGCCTGATGGAAAGGTCACTAAACGCTTCTTCAATAGTCTATTGCGCAAACACAAAGGCGAGCCACATAAGATTTTCACGGATAAATTGAGAAGCTATAACGTGGCTCATAGAGAGCTCATTCCAGCGACGATTCACTATACAACTCAGTTTGCCAATAATCGAGCTGAGTTGTCGCGCGAGCCTACATGGGTGAGTGAGCGGTGCATACGTAAGTTCGAATCGGTGGTGCAAGCACAGCGGTTTTTGAGTGCTCATGCAGCTTTGTACAACTTGCTCAATCTGGGGCGCCACTTAGTATCGGCTGAGAGCTATCGCTTTTTCAGACAGCGTGCCTTTGCGTCTTGGGAAAAGGTAGCGGCAATATATCAGTTGAAAATAGCAGTTTTTCTCTATTCTAAGAGTTAACTTGTCAATACCGAAGCAGCATGCGATGCGTCTAAGCTCGAAGCTTCTGGGCAATTGCTAGGATGTGTTCGGCGGTAGTCCCGCAACAACCCCCAACGATATTTGCTCCCTTGGCAATCCAGTCCATAGCAAATTCACTATATAATTCAGGAGATAAATCATCCCGCAAGACCAGAAAACCATCAGATTCCTTCTCACCCCCCAACAACCAATCTTGAGGCACTCTCCTAAACGCATTTGCATAGCCCCCAATAAATTCAATATCAGCTGCAGCCAATACTGGTATCGCATCGCTTATGCGCTCAGGCAGAGAGCAATTACCTAATACACCAGTAACATCGAAAGAAGCCAAGGCCTCAAGCGCGCTTTTAAGTGATTCCCCGCTCCGAAGAGTTGCTGGCATCTCATCATGAAGAGTAAGGCCTATATAAACCGGTTTACCTAAGCCTGTTACGCCAGCTGCAGCAGCCACTGCTTCTGCAATAGAGGACATAGTTTCGCAAAGGAAGAGGTCTACATAGGGTTGTAATAATTCAGCTTGTTTACGGTATAACGGCTCGATTATCGCTCGATTTAATACTAAATCTGGGCGAAAGCTACCATTTTGAGGCGGTAAACTTGCCGCAATCTCAATCTGTCTTCCAGACTCGTTAACAGCCTCGACAGCTAGCTTGCCAGCTAATTCATTCAAGGAATCGTATTGATTTTCTATACCAATTTTCGCTAAGTCAGCAAGAATTACCCCATAGCTGTTAGTAGTGATTACCTGGGCGCCTGCTTCGATATTTTCGTGGTGAATTTCTTTAACGACATCCGGCGCAACTAACAACGCGTTGGCAGACCAAATAACTTCGGAGATCTCAACCCCTTTCAAGCCTAGCGTTTTTCCCATTCCAGAATCGAGGAGTGTCACCGTATTAGAGAGCATAAGTTGCATTCCAACATTTTTTTGATACTAAAGACCTTGCCTGCTTTACAAACAAGAAGAAAGCTAACTATTTGATTATAGAGCACTATGGTTAAATGCATGAAGCTAACTAGCAATTAACTTCTGTACATTTGTAAATAGGGTACTGACAGGTTAGCTCTCAATCTGCCAGTATTCTGCTCGTGACTCAACCAAAATTGTATAAGCACCATCGGTTCCCTCCTGAAATAATCCAATATACCGTGTGGCTATAGCATCTATTTAACTTGAGCCACCGCGACGTCGAAGACCTGATGGCGCAGCGGGGTACCACCGTCAGCTATGAAGCCATTCGTCTGTGGTGCAATAAGTTTGGCTCGGAATATGCTCAAAGGTTAAGCAGAAAACACCAAGGTTATGGCGACACTTTCTTCATTGATGAGGTGTTCGTTAAGATTCAGGGGAAGCAGCGCTATCTTTGGAGAGCGGTTGACCAGGACGGTGAAGTGGTTGATGTATTCCTGCAGAGGGGGCCTGACGGAAAGGCAGCAAAGCGCTTCTTTAAGCGCCTATTGCGTAAGCACAAAGGCGAGCCACGCAAGATTGTCACGGATAAATTGCGAAGCTACAACGTGGCACATAGAGAATTGATACCGGATACGATTCACGATACAGCCCAGTACGCCAACAATCGGACTGAGCTGTCGCACGAGCCTACACGGGTGAGGAAGCGGAGCATGCGAAAGTTCAAATCGACGGCGCAAGCACAGCGGTTTTAGAGTGCCCATGCAGCTGTGTACAACTTGTTCAATCTGGGGCGCCACTTAGTATGGGTGAGAACTATCGCTTTTTCAGACAGCGTGCGTTTGCGTCTTGGGAAAAGGCAATATAGTAGTTGAAAATAACGATTTTTCTCGATCTTGGTCGTTAACTTGTCAATACCCTAATAATTATTATGAGACCATGTGGCCTCATAAATGGACTGTTAGGCGCGATCAAATCCTATCCACATCTTAAAGTAAGGTAATTCATGAAATCACTAAACAATAAAGTTGCTATCGTTACAGGATCATCGCGAGGAATAGGCGCTCAGATAGCAATAACACTAGCGGGGGCTGGAGCGAGCGTAGTTGTCAATTACTCTAGCAATCAAAAACCCGCAGATAAAGTTGTCTCTGAGATTAAAGCTAATGGTGGCAGTGCCGTCGCTATAAAGGCAGACATAAGTAGCCCTGAAGAAGTTAAGCGAATGTTTGATTTGGTGATTAACCAATTCGGTAAAATAAATATTCTTATTAATAATGCAGGTTTGATCTTGTATAAAACAATTCAAGATACAACGGATGATGATTTTGAAAAGATATTTTCTGTTAATGTGAAAGGTACATTTAATACA
>JBLHTH010000094.1:0-12675 GCA_047627195.1 Pseudohongiellaceae bacterium
CCTTATCTTTACCAAACTTAAGTAAAATTTCTGCTCTATGAGGTCCGGCCTGAGTCGCACCATACCTAAAATCAATTTTTTGGTTTTCTAGCAGCACCTCTCTTAGGTGCTTATTTTCATCCCAGCCCCTGGTATACGACAAAAAGAGATTATCGGCCATCGAAGGAGCCAGCGCCGAGTATATTTGTTTAAACAGAGGCGAGAAGAGAGATATGTATTTTCTCCTGGATGCGTCTACATACTCCGAACACGGAGCAAATTCGGCGTCCCAAGCAGAAACTTGCTCGGACTCAAATACACGCGCCCGAAGCAACAGATTTCGCTGCGCTATACATCTTTTAACATTTCTCCAGTTAGGCAGAAAACTAGGTTCCACGTGGAACACTCCCCAGTCAAGGAACGCTCTCCTTACTTGTGGCCCTCCATCGGCAAGCAGGAAGGTATTTGAATCTAGAACCAATAGCGGAAGAAGAAGGGCGATAGACTCCCAGTTTTTGACTCGATCACCATCAAGCTTTAACTCAGGCGACTCCTTGAGTATCTTAGAGAAGCCGAATTTGTGGCCACTCACCATCTCACCAAACACCAGAGTATTACGCGAACCATGCTGTACCAACAAATCGAGCTTGCCACTACGAAAAGACTTGCCAGACGCTAGAGCATGAATGGCCTCCAAAATACTAGTTTTGCCACTCCCATTACCCCCGAACAGAAGGTTAAAACCATCGATCGGCTCAATGGAAGCATCAACAATATTCCTGACAGCTCGCACATGGAGCCTACTGATAGCCGTCATTTATTAAATCGTTCCAAGCGAAATCGGGGATTAAAGACGCATTGGCATAACAACATAAACTGCGTCACTGCCATTTTCCGCCTCGATCAGCGCGCTACTATTAGGGTCCAAAAGGGTGATTTTAGCGTTGGGACAGGAAATGGTTGATAGCACATCGATTAGATAACTAACATTAAAGCCAATCTCCAGTGTTTCGCCTTCGTACTCTAACCCAATAACTTCCTCAGCTTCTTCCTGCTCGGGGTTGTTAGCAAGAATCTTTAGCTCGCCATTTGACAAAATAACGCGAACTCCACGATATTTCTCATTCGAGAGAATGGAAGCGCGAGTAAATGCCTGCTTGAGTTCCTGGCAATTGCCTATAAGAACCTTGTTACCGCCTTTGGGCAGCACGCGATTATAATCTGGAAATTTGCCGTCAACCAACTTCGATGTGAATGTGGTATCCGTAACTTTAGCCCTAATATGGTTTTGACCGAAAGTTAGTGTAATATCTCCATCCTCACCTAATAACCGGCCAAGCTCGATAATACCCTTTCGAGGAACAATTAATTGCTGAGTCTCTGCGGTACCCTCATCTATCGACATTGTTTCCATCGCCAACCGGTGGCCATCTGTCGCAACGACTCGCAAATAATCATTACCGACTTCGAACAGCATCCCGTTCAAATAATACCGGACATCCTGCTGCGCCATCGCAAAGCTAGTACTATCGAGTAACTCTTTAAGTCGACTTTGTGAAAGTGCTACAGAAAAAGTATCCGGCTCCTCTTCCACACTTGGATATTCAGTCGCGGGAAGGGTAGTCAAAGTAAATCGGCTTCGGCCAGATTTCACTGTTAGTTTATTGCTGTCGGACATACTCAGTTCGATGACTGAGTCATCGGACAAAGATTTACATATGTCCAATAATTTACGTGCAGGAACAGTGATCGCGCCCGATAGCATGGACTCACCAACCGTCACTCTTCCGATAAGCTCAACCTCAAGATCAGTACCAGTTAGAGACAATTGATCGCCTTCAAGAACCAGTAATACGTTCGATAAAACAGGTAGCGTTTGCCTGCGCTCAACAACACCGCTAACCAATTGAAGCGGTTTTAAAAAGGACTCTCGAGATATTTTGAAATGCATTTTATTACTCTTATTGCATAATTAGCGGCAACTAACTGGACAAAGACCGCAGAAGGTTATTGTAATCCTCCTGAATGTCCATCGAGCTATGCCTAAGTTTATTGATTTGCTTACACGCATGGAGAACAGTTGTGTGGTCTCGGCCACCAAAAGCATCCCCAATTTCGGGCAAACTATGATTTGTTAATTCCTTTGAAAGAGTCATCGCAACCTGGCGCGGCCTAGCTATTGATCTATTGCGACGTTTTGACAGCATATCCGCCATCTTAATCTTGTAATACTCAGCTACCGACCTTTGTATATTATCGATAGTGACTAACTTATCCTGGATCGCAAAAAGATCCCTTAGCGCCTCCTTTATAAGATCTAACGTGATCGGTTCACCTAAAAAATCAGAATGAGCTATCACGCGTTTCAAGGCGCCTTCTAACTCTCGAACATTAGAACGAAGCCTCTGAGCCACAAACAACGCGGCCTCATAAGGTAAAGAAACATTGCTTAACTCTGCCTTGTTCATCAAAATGGCGGCACGGGTTTCAAGCTCAGGCGGTTCGACAGCAACAGTCAATCCCCAGCCGAAACGTGATTTCAACCGTTCCTCCAACCCATTTATCTCTTTATGATAACGATCGCAGGTCAATATAATCTGCTGACCACCTTCCAGTAACGCGTTGAAGGTGTGGAAGAACTCCTCTTGCGAACGCTCTTTGCCGGCAAAAAACTGAATATCATCAATCAGCAGCGCGTCGACCGACCGATAAAAACGTTTAAACTCGTTAATGGCATTGAGCTGCAGCGCTGTAACCATGGTTGCAACAAAAGTTTCTGAGTGTAAGTAAACCACTTTAGCGTTCGGCTTTTTAGCTACCAAGTAGTTACCTATGGCATGCATCAGATGAGTTTTCCCCAACCCAACACCGCCATATATAAAAAGTGGATTGTAAGCATACCCCGGATTTTCTGCTACCTGTTGAGCAGCGGCTCTAGCGAGCTGATTGGACTTTCCCACAACAAAGTTATCGAAAGTATTGTCTCGATTTAAGGCCCCACGATGCCTCAACTTGCCCTCTATAATGGTATCTACGGTTCGCGAATTTGCGCTTGAAGGGTTCCTGCTTCTCAGTGAATCAGAAATAAGATCCGCCTTACTCGCGGAAAATTGATTGGAATTACTCGATGTAAATAATTCAGGACGCGACTGATGTAAGACCTGCGGCGAAGGTCGTTCCTGCCGAGCACTCACCTTTAACTCAGGAACCTCCGAGGCAGTAGAGGAGTCAACATCAAGAATAAGGTTTTTTTGACTCTCTCCATTTTGCTGAAACAGATCTGATATCCGTTCCATGAACTTACTTTTAACCCAATCTCTAATAAAGCGGTTAGGCGCCAAAATGACAACCTCGTTGTCACTTTCTTCAACACGTAGCGGCCGAATCCAAGTATTGAATTGCTGTGTTGGTAATTCACTCTTAAGTGTCTCAACACAATCTTGCCAGTTCCCTATTGTCACTATTTTAGACCCACAGCTGTTATTTAATCTTTTTGAGGACGAAGAATTCTAACGATTCACATAAAAGTTATCCACTACTGTCGGTGAAAAAACCCGTGTTTTTCGGTGGCCTTAATATCTATATATATCAATAACTTATGTTGATTCTACTGATAAATCTCGGCCACCTAAAGCGTAGATATTAACAAAAAAACAACAACCTGTTGATAATTATACTGTGGATAACTTGTGAATAACTAGGGGGTAAGCTTTCGCCTAACAGATTGATCTGATAATCGAAAAAATATGAGTAACAGTGGCGTTTAAATGTATTTGTTGATTGCAATAGGGCTGTAAAAACACTAGAATTCGCCCTCATTTTTGCAAACCAAGTACAAATGGTTTGTTAGTTATTTCGGAAATATTGTTATGAAAAGAACATTCCAACCTAGTGTATTAAAAAGAGCGCGTACTCACGGTTTTAGAGCTCGCATGGCAACCAAGAGCGGCCGATTAGTGATAAAAAGACGCAGAGCCAAAGGCCGCGTTCGCTTGTCTGCTTAATACTCTATTTACTCTATTCCTCCTGTAAAAGAGTTTTAGCCGTGGCAGACAACGCCTTCTCACGATCGTGCCGGCTTCTTACTGCCTCAGACTACAAAACCGTATTCGATAAGTCACAATTGAAAGTATCAAACCGGTACTTTCTAGTGCTCGCAACAATCAACAGCTTACCCACTCCTAGGGTGGGCTTAGTAATAGCTAAAAAAAATGTTGGCAAGGCGGTTCAACGAAACCGTATTAAACGATTGATACGCCAATCCTTCAGAACTCTAAAACCAACGTTGAATAATCTTGATTTAGTTGTGCTAGCACGAAAAGATGCTGATAAACTTGAGAATCAAGCGATTGTAGACCAGCTAAACCAGCTCTGGCAGGACCTAGCTAAAAAGCTGACTCGTGTGTCATCTACCGCTAAACACTAATCAACGATCTACTGATGCTTAAAGCCTTACTAATAAGACTTATCTCACTATATCAGGTGACTCTGAGCCTTCTGATTGGCAGACAGTGTCGTTTCTATCCAAGCTGCTCACAGTATACGAAGGAAGCTATCGAGATTCACGGATCTCTAAGAGGCTGCTACCTTGGTGTTCGCAGGATCTGTAGCTGCCACCCATGGCATGAAGGCGGCATCGACCCCGTTCCTGCTCCGAAAATCAATCTAGATAACTAAGTAACCAGCCAATATGGATTTACCTAAATTTGCCCTATACACCGCTCTAGCTGTTGTCACCTATTTAATGCTTTTAGCATGGCAGGACGATTACCCTCCTAACGTAGGTAGTAGCGACAGTTCAGCGCCTGTAGCCGAGTTTTCTGCTTCTGGTTTTGGCGATGTAGCCTCGAGTGATATACCCAACGACCTGCCTTCTGATTTGCCTAGCTCGACACCGGCTGCTAATGACCAAGCCCTAGCTGCCAGCACCGGCATTCCAAGCACCCCTGCTTCCAGCTCAGCAAGCAGTAACCAACTGATTAATGTAATAACTGATAACTTCAACATCAGTATTGACCCAGTCGGCGGCGATATAGTTTATCTAGCTCTACCTAAGTACCTAAAACAATTAGAAGTCGCTGGCGACCCTTTTGTTATTCTTGAACGAACTGCGGGGCGTGAATATGTTGCTCAAAGCGGTTTAATTGGAGCCAACGGCGTTGATTCTAACGGCCGGGCAAAATATCAGGTAAGCAGCACTTCATTTGAAATGACAGAGTCACAAAACACCCTGAGCGTCGATTTGTTGTTAACAACAGAAGCCGGTGTGGAAGTAACAAAGCGATTCACTTTTACTAGAAACAGCTATCTTTTTGACGTGAGTTTCATTGTCAATAACCGCTCAAGCACCTCTTGGCAGGCAAATCCGTTCGGACAAATAAAACGAGATGCGTTCGATGACCCAAGCGATGCCGGCGGTTTCGGCAGAACGTACCTTGGCTTTGTTAGCACCGCTGCAGAAGAGGACCCATATATAGAGTATGAATTTGACGACATAGATGACGGCAGCTCAACCGTCGATGTCACTGGTGGGTGGATGGCATTTAGCCAACATTACTTCCTCACCGCCTGGATTCCAGATCCAACCACTCTTAATAGATTTAGTACGCGAAAAAACAATGCCAATCAATATTACGGTGAATTTACAGCGGCCGCTTTTAATGTCGAACCAGGTTCAACTTCAACCGCGAATATGCAGTACTACGCTGGCCCTAAAGATCAATATGTGCTCGCCGAAATATCCGAAAACCTCGATTTAACTATCGACTATAGCTTCTTATGGTTTCTTGCCGCTCCAATCTATTGGCTACTGCGTCAAATTGAATCGGTCATTGGTAACTACGGTTTTTCAATAATACTTCTTACTGTCGTGGTTAAATCGTTATTTTATAAACTGTCAGAGACGCAGTACAAATCTATGGCGGGCATGCGTCGATTAATGCCCAAAGTACAGCAACTGAAAGAAGCTTATGGCGACGATAAGATGAAGCTGCAACAGGCGTCGATGGAGCTTTATAAGAAGGAAAAAATAAACCCTTTCGGTGGCTGTCTGCCAATGTTAGTGCAAATGCCTGTATTCATAGCCCTATACTGGGTGCTCCTTGAAAGCGTAGAGTTAAGGCATGCTCCTTTTATATTTTGGCTGAACGATCTGTCTGTACGAGACCCTTTCTTCATTCTTCCTCTGATGATGGGCGCGACAATGTACTTACAAACTACTTTGAGCCCCGCACCCGCAGATCCAATGCAAGCTCAGGTTATGAAGCTAATGCCTATTATGATGACAGTATTGTTTCTTTGGTTTCCTGCTGGACTGGTACTTTATTGGTTCACTAACGGCGCTCTAGGTATTCTGCAACAGTGGTATATCACTAGAAAAATCGAGGCTGCCTATGAAGCTAAAAAGGGTTCATAGTTTAAACCAAACAAACTCAGCTGATAAAAAAGATAAAGTAGCCAGCTTGAATTTTTTAGTTCTAGCGATAACCGGCTACTAGCTGCCAAATGTCATTTCTCGACAGCGATACCATCTGTGCCATTGCGACCCCGCCGGGTCAAGGGGGTATTGGTATCGTTCGCCTGTCTGGCCCTGCTTGTCTAAAGATAGCCAAATCCATCCTCGGCTTCATACCTACCCCAAGACATGCGCATTATAGTAAATTCCTAAACGCCTCCGGAGCCCCCATAGAACAGGGTATTGCTATTTATTTTTCTTCTCCAAATTCGTTTACCGGCGAAGATATATTAGAACTACAAGGTCACGGCGGTAGTCAAATTATTCAAGAAGTATTGAAATCCACTTTAGAAGCAGGAGCGCGCCTAGCCAGACCCGGTGAGTTTTCAGAGCGCGCATTTCTAAATGGGAAAATCGATCTACTTCAAGCTGAAGCAATCGCTGATCTGATCGAGGCAAGCTCCGAACAAGCGGCAAAGTCTGCTATGAGAACGCTGCAGGGTGTTTTCTCAGCACGCATTCATGAAATTGTTGCGCAACTTATCAGCCTGCGTGTTCAAGTTGAAGCCAGCATAGATTTTTCCGATGAGGAGCTAGATCTAGAGTCAGCAGGGCAAATTCAGCAAGACTTAATAAAGACTAAAGACCAAGTGGATACTATATTAGAAGGAGCTAAGCAGGGGGTTTTATTAAAGATGGGCTTAGCTATTGCTATTGCAGGTAAACCAAATGCTGGAAAAAGTAGCCTCCTAAACGCTCTCGCTGAAGTTGAGCGCGCGATCGTCACCGACATACCAGGGACCACTCGAGATATTCTTCAAGAGCAAATTAGTATTGACGGGTTGCCTTTAAATATAATCGATACAGCAGGCCTCAGAGAGAGCCTCGATATTGTTGAGCAGGAAGGCGTAAGACGGGCAAAGATCGCCATAAAAAACGCTGACCAGCTTCTACTTGTCCTTGATACAACCGAAATAGGAGAGTCGCTGGAAGCGGCGACCCTTGAAGTCTTAGCGTTATTAAGCGATGACGGTGGTTTTAGTGAAATGCTAAGCCACAGCTCTGTTATTTTAAATAAAATAGACTTAGCTGAACATAATTGGGCCGATACTAACTCGCTAACGATACAAAATATTAGTGTTCCCGTTATCGCAATTTCAGCGAAAAACCATCTGGGAATTGAACATCTTCGCCAACATTTAAAAGAGTGTGTTAATTACACTGCCGCGGGCGAAAACAGCTTTATCGCTCGAGAGCGTCATCTTATTTCACTCCGAGAAGCCCTAAAACATATAGAAGAAGCGGTTAATCGAGTAAGCGATCACTCACATTGGGAGCTGCTAGCGGAAGAACTCAGAATCGCTCAACAGGAACTCAACAAGATAACCGGAGACTTTTCCAGTGATGACTTATTGGGGGAAATATTCTCTAACTTTTGTGTGGGCAAGTAACCACGCAAACTAAGCTGTGTATAACTTGGTAAATTAAAGGGACAAACCCTTAGTTAAAAATGTGAACTACCCATCGACTAAATTGGATTGTTTTTTCTTCACAGGTAAAACACTACTTAAGTACCGATAACTCTTAGCTTACTAAGAGTTTTATACTTGTCTTAGCTTATTGATTTAAAGGGATATTAGTGAGTTTTCAACAGAAAATGAATTTACTATCAATATCTACATCTATACCCTTATCTCCATATATATTTAATACTCTAATAGTATTATTTAAATAAACAATGTAAATCTTTTTTGTTTTCAAGCGATTATAATTTACAGTCGTTTTAATCGTGTGACTGGTTTAACTCTATGGAATACCCAACTCGTTTTGATGTAATTGTTATCGGTGGCGGACACGCTGGCACAGAAGCCGCGCTGGCTGCTGCAAGACAAGGCGTAAGTACGTTACTGATCACCCATAGCATTGAAACGATCGGTCAGATGTCTTGTAATCCCGCAATAGGCGGTATTGGCAAAAGCCACTTAGTTAAAGAGATTGATGCGCTAGGTGGAGCAATGGCCAAAGCAATTGACAGAGCCGGCATTCAATTCAGAATTCTAAATGCATCGAAAGGGCCAGCCGTAAGAGCAACGCGAGCTCAAGCTGACCGTGTACTTTATAAAGCGGCCATAAGAGAGCTGCTTGAAGCAGAGCCTAATTTAGTCTTGTTTCAGCAAGGTGTTGATGACTTAGTAATAAACAATGGCTGTGTCGAAGGCGTCATAACTCAAATGGGAATGACCATTCGAGCTAAACAAGTGGTTTTAACTACAGGTACTTTTTTAGGTGGAAAAATTCATATAGGGTTAGAAAATAGCTCTGGCGGTAGAGCTGGCGATCAGCCGTCTATAGCGCTTGCTCAGCGCCTTAGAGAAATGCCATTTCGAGTAGGGCGATTGAAAACAGGCACCCCTCCGCGCATTGACGCTAGAACTGTTGATTTTAGTGTTATGCAAGAACAACCAGGCGATACACCGTTGCCGGTTATGTCATATTTGGGCGACGTTTCAGAGCATCCACGGCAGGTTAACTGCTTCATTACCAAAACCAACGCGGCGTGCCATGACATCATCAGAGGCAGCTTGAATAGGTCTCCTATGTTTACAGGGGTAATTGAGGGCACCGGTCCACGCTACTGCCCGTCCATTGAGGATAAGGTCGTCCGCTTTGCTGACAGAGACTCTCATCAAATATTTGTAGAGCCCGAGGGTCTAAATACCAATGAGCTTTATCCTAATGGCATTTCTACAAGTTTGCCGTTTGATGTTCAGGTGCAAATGGTTAGGGAGATAAAGGGCTTTGAATCAGCTCATATAACTCGACCAGGCTACGCCATAGAATATGACTACTTCGACCCTCGAGATCTCCATTTTTCTTTAGAGACAAAGTTTATCGAAGGCCTTTATTTTGCCGGTCAAATAAATGGCACGACCGGTTATGAAGAGGCTGCAGCGCAAGGATTACTAGCTGGAATAAACGCCGGCTTGAAAGCGAGAGAGCAGGAAAGCTGGTGCCCCCGCAGAGACCAGGCATACATAGGCGTTTTAGTTGACGATCTAATTACACTAGGCACTAATGAGCCTTATCGCATGTTTACAAGTCGAGCCGAATACCGTTTAACTCTGAGGGAGGATAACGCAGATAAACGACTCACCGGAAAAGGCCGAGAGTTAAAACTAGTAGATGATGAGCGCTGGGCATTTTTCAATAAAAAAATGGATGCGGTAAACGCTGAGTCAACACGCTTAACTAGCGTCTGGGTTCGACCGGGCAGTGACAGCGCTGCTGCAGTGAACGCTCTGTTAGAAAAACCTATGGTTCGTGAGTACAACTTGGCAGATTTATTGTCTCGCCCAAGAATTACTTACAACGCGCTGGTAGAAGCAGCCGACTCTAAACCACATTCACAACAGGGCTATTCTGAGACGATGCAAGAACAGATATCTCAACAAGTTGAGATTCAAATTAAGTACCAAGGTTACATTGATCGCCAATATGACGAAATTGAAAGGCTCAAACGACAAGAAAACACGAAGCTACCCGCCGACCTGGATTATAACTCTATGCAAGGATTGTCTAATGAGCTTAAACAGAAACTTTCACAAAGACGTCCCGAAAATATAGGACGCGCTTCGCGCATTCCGGGTATAACCCCCGCAGCAATTTCACTGTTGCTAATATATTTGAAGAAATATCAATCTGTTCAACGCAAAGCGGGCTAGCCATTTAAGTGTCAAATTCAGCTGTCATAAAAGAGCTAAAAGAAGGAGCGCTCGCGCTTGGCTTGTCATTCTCTGAGGATGTATTTGCCGCGTTAGATGTTTATCTGCAATTACTAATAAAATGGAATAGCAGTTTTAACCTGTCCGGTATATCAGACCCGGATGAGATGGTTTCTAAGCATTTGTTAGACAGCCTAGCAATATCTCCTTTTATTACCGGTAATCTCATAGCAGATATAGGCACTGGCGCGGGTCTGCCAGGCATACCTCTGGCGATAGCAAACCCCGACAAACACTTCATATTGATAGATAGCAACGGTAAAAAGACCCGCTTTCTATTTCAAGCAAAGCTTGCATTAAAACTGAGCAATATAACGATCGAAAATTCTCGAATAGAGCACTATCAAAATAATCAGCAAATTGATATTGTCATCAGCAGGGCGTTTTCCTCCCTCAGTGATATGGCTGATAAATCGGCTCATTTACTCGCACAAGATGGATTTTTATTGGCAATGAAAGGCCGATATCCAGAACAAGAAATAGACGAATTAATAGATGGTTTTGAGGTTACAAAAGTATCAAAACTGGAAATACCTGGCGAAGATGGTGAGCGCCATTTAGTAGAAATTAGACGCGCTATTTAACAATATATAAGGCTAAGCACTGGCCTGGTTTATACCAGTGAATTTATACTGGTGAATCAGTACCAATGAATAAACGCCAGTGAATAAACACCAGAGATAGTTTCATCTCACTAAAGAGGTTTGAAAATAAACGTGGGTAAAGTATTAGCCATAGCCAATCAAAAAGGCGGCGTCGGTAAAACCACTACATCGGTAAACCTTGCTGCATCATTAAAAGTAACTCGGAAAAAGGTGTTACTTATTGATTTAGATCCGCAGGGGAACGCAACAATGGGAAGCGGGGTGGATAAGTCCAGCCTTGAATATACCGTTTGCGATCTGCTTACAGATACCGCAGAAATAGCCGACGTTCTTCAGACCCTAGATGAAGCAGATTACGATATTCTGCCATCAAATGGAGATCTTGTCGCCGCTGAAATTGAGCTAATGGGTGTGGAAAATCGAGAGTTTAAACTTCGCACAATAATAGACTCTGTGCGAAACAAGTACGACTTTATCGTGATCGACTGCCCACCATCTCTGAATATGTTGACGATTAACGCGTTAGTTGCTGCAGATGGAGTCGTTATTCCGATGCAGTGTGAATACTACGCACTAGAAGGATTGTCCGCGCTTATGGATACCATTGGGGCGATTAAAGATCGACTCAATCCAGATTTAAAAATTGAAGGAATACTGCGGACGATGTATGACCCACGCAATAAGCTTACTACTGAGGTAAATGGCCAGCTTTTTAGCCACTTTGGCGATGCGGTCTACAGAACAGTCGTGCCAAGAAATATTCGCCTAGCCGAAGCACCAAGTTACGGAAAGCCGGTAATTAAATATGATAGAAAATCCAGAGGTGCTATAGCATATCTAGCCTTAGCGGGCGAAATGCTCCGTCGTCATGACGAAGCTGCTGCAGCTTTGCCAAGATAGGCAGATAACCTTAGTTAGCTGGCAGGTGGGTTACAAGCAAGTAGGTTAAAGGCCACCCACCCACCCTATTAACCTTATTAGAAACAAGCGTTAGGTTTATTACTAACTATCGGAATAGAAATGACTGAGAAGAGAAAACTCGGCAGAGGATTAGATGCGCTTTTGTCATCTAGTAGTACCGAGACCATGGCGAGCCTGTTAGGCAAGCCCAGAGATAGGTCAGTCCCAGAACAGTCGCGCCCAGAGCAAAAGGAAAGCGAGCTCAAGCATGTCCCAATTGAACTAATTCAGCGCGGTAAATACCAACCCCGTACTGATATGCATGAAGAAGCCCTTGAGGAGTTAGCGAACTCTATAAAGAAGCAAGGCATTATGCAACCCATTGTTATTCGTCCAATTTCTGCTGATAGATACGAAATTATAGCCGGTGAGCGACGCTGGCGAGCCTGCCAAATTGCGGGGCTGGACACCATTCCGGCACTGATTAAACCGGTTGGTGATGAAGCGGCAATTGCTATGTCGCTTATCGAGAATATTCAACGGGAAAACCTCAACCCTATTGAGGAAGCTATGGCGCTTAAGCGTCTTCAAGACGAATTCGAATTAACTCAACAAGAAGTTGCTGATGCTGTGGGTAAGTCTAGAGCGTCAGTTACTAACCTTATCAGGCTTATAGGGCTGTCTATTGACGTTCGTAAGATGCTTGAACATGGCGATCTTGAGATGGGCCACGCTAGAGCTCTTTTATCTCTCGATGATACTCGGCAGTCTGAAGCAGCAAAATCGGTGGTTGGTCGTGGACTTTCTGTTAGGCAAACAGAAGCGCTAGTCAGACGATTAATGGCCGGGCCCCAGGACGAGAGCAATCCGACTGTTATAGACCCGGATATTAAAAACCTCGAAGAAAATCTAGAAGAAAAGCTTGGCGCGAAAGTTCTTATTCAGCATACAGCCA
>JBLHTH010000095.1:0-12553 GCA_047627195.1 Pseudohongiellaceae bacterium
TGGTCTTTGACAGGCATTTTCTTCCTGGTACGTCCGGCTTATCAAGATGCGTATGCGCCATTGCTCATAAGGTCTTATCCGCAAGAGCAGATGATCCAGTTGCCTATTTCAGATAATTGGTTGGAGTATCGCTATCTTAAATCGATACTTGGGCCGCACCTATTGGTGCGCACAAGTAATGGTTGGCTTCACCTGAATCCTGTTTCCAGAGAGGATTATATTGTGCCAACGCGCATTGAACTAACAGCGTTAGTTAACGATGCTATGGATGCGAATCGGGCCCGGTATGGACAGATATCCGGTGGTAGTGATTTTACGTTTTTGACAGATACTGGAGCTGAAATAACCGTAGACTGGACTAAGCTTTCGCTTAGCCAGCGTGGTCGTGATACTTACTGGATAAATCAGGTTTATGACATCCACTATTTGCGCTGGACTGGCATTTCCTGGGCGGATAAAATTCTCGGAGTGGCAGGACTACTGCTGTTAATATTGATGACCGTAACCGGTATTCGCTTACTTTTAAAAAGCCCTGTTCGCTAGATTGTCTTTGATGATCTATCTGTTCATCTCAGGGGCGAGCAGACAAGGCTAGTTTGGCTTGACACGCCCATACCTAGATGGTTTCATCGATGTTCCTATAGGGACGTCATACTAATTAAAGCAAAAAGGTTGAACTATGAAGATTCATTGGCTGCTGTTGGCAATCCCAGCATTAACATTAAGCTGCTCACCATCCGAAACGACGACGCAATCGCAACCTATGCAGGTGGCAGAGGCGGCAGAATCAGCTGGCAGTGATATCCCTCGCGGGCCTAATGGCAAACCTGATTTTAATGGCATTTGGCAAGTTTTGATGAACGCCAATGACAATCTTGAGCCTGCTCCTCCCCAAGCTGCTTATCACCTAGTTCCTGGCGATTTTGTGCCGGTGCCGGGTCCTGAAGTTGTGGCGATGGGTGCCATCGGTGCGGTGCCTGCAAGTTTTGGTGTTGTTGAAGGCGGCACTATTCCATACAAACCCGAAGCCTTGGCGCGAAGAGACGAAAACCGAGAGGATTGGATCAATCGCGACCCAGAAATCAAATGTTATATGCCGGGTGTGCCTCGCGCGACTTACACGCCGCATCCATTTCAAATATTTCAAAGTGAAAGTGCTTTCTTCATCGCCTATTCATTCGCGGGCGCTGTCAGAAACGTATTTTTAGAAGATCCGGGTCCTGCTCCTTTGGACTCATGGATGGGTCAGTCGCACGGCTACTGGGATGGTGATACATGGGTTGTCGAAGTTGTTGGCTTAAATGATCAAACTTGGTTTGATAGAGCTGGCAACTACCATACCTATTTATTGAAAGTCACAGAACGTTACACAATGGTCAGTGATAACGTAATTGAATATGAAGCAACGATGGAAGATCCAGACATTTTCGAGCGTCCTTGGACTATTAAAATGCCAATTTACAGACGTTTAGAAGCAGGTTATGAACTGCCTCAGTTCAAGTGCGTAGAGTTTGTAGAAGAAATGATGTACGGCAAGTATCGTAAGGGTCGCGAGTCAGAATTAGGCTTTTAGGTTAACGCAGGCCGCGATCAGCCAATATAAATCGCTCGGTTTAACGTTTAGGGCTTGGTTTTAAGTCTAAGCCCTGTATAAAATGGCTACTTACTATCCGCTCAACTGGATCGACAACAGATTAATTCAGGCAAGTCCTGTGATCTGCTAATTTTTGCAATAACTTGCAACAAACAAGGGTGAACATTATGAAGATCAAATTACTCGCACTAGCAGCTGTAACCGCTATTGGGGTTGTCGCTATCAATCAGCCAACGATTGCACACCATGCATTCTCTGCTGAATTTGATGCGAATCTGCCTGTTCGATTGGGTGGTCCTATCACTCGAGTTGAGTGGATTAACCCACATACGTGGATACACTTGGAAAACAGCGACCCGGAAGCAACTCGTGACTCAGGTCCTTGGATGGTCGAAGGCGGTACTCCAAATACATTGCTACGTCGTGGCATCAACCGTAATACGTTAGTACTTGGTACTGATATCGTAGTTACTGGTTACCAAAGTAAAGATCGTCTATGTGCGCCAACATGCCGTGCTAACGGACGTGACATTACTTTCCCTGATGGACGTAAATTGTTCATGGGTTCATCTGGTACAGGCGCACCGCGTGATGGGTCAGATGCTGGAGAGCAGTAGTAAATTAGCTTGAGTTTTTTCAAGTTTCAAAAAAGCCCGCTTTAGCGGGTTTTTTTTGATCTATATTTTGGATTCTATTTTTTAGTCTAAAGCACAGCCTGCAGAGGGAATGGTCTTAGCTAATGTGTGAGGAGCATAAGATGTCGGAGCAATTACCGGGATACGCTTATGCTGGTGCCGTGCGGCTTCATTCAGTAATTGGATCTAACTGGCGATCGAAGGTTCCGCCGTCGCTAAATACCGTCGAGCTTATATAAAAGCCAGAGGTGTAAAGCCGCACCGTGACCGTGTCTAGGCTCCTGTTCTCCCAAAACCAGCCATGAATACCCGGGAATGGCGCATGGAAGGAGCCCATCCGACGATCGCTATTTCCTTGTTCAAAACTCTCTGCATACTCCTCATCCAAACCTGCCGGTTCTGCATGCATATCGTAATAGAGCTCTCCGTCAGCGACCCAGCTAAAAATCATGGCGGCTTCTAATTCCATTAAATATTTGTACTCTACAGATTGAAAAGCGCCTAGCTCGAATTCGACAAAATCAGTTCGATGAATTTCTAATTGTTCTTCAAAGGGGTTTTCGTCTTTCGAAAGAACTGTTAAACCAAGGGCCGCACCAGTGCCTAGAGGATCTGCACCAAACTCAGCTGGCAAGATCACTGTGACTGTCACAACGATAGCGACGATCAGCGCAACTGCTGAGGCTTTTAGAATAGATCTAGGGTTTGGAGCATTAGCTGATTCATCGTTTGACATGGTTTTTCTCTGTTACTAAATTCAGGTGAGGTGCTTTTTATATTAGCTCTTAATATTAGGAGTTAATATTGAGAGCTAATATAAAGGCTGTAATACATAGGCGCTTATTTGAAAGCCCGCTAAGAGAAAGCCGCCGGTCATCAATGCGGTGTTGGTGACGAAGGCATAGCGCTGGTAGCTTATGGATGTGCGCCATATGCTCAATAAAATGAATACCGCTGAAAGCGCTAATACCTGGCCTAGCTCTACGCCAATGTTAAAACTGACTATGTTGATGACTAAACCATTGTCAGAGAGGTCAAATTCTTGCAACTTCGTTGCTAAGCCTAGACCATGGAAAAGACCAAACACGAACACTGCAATTTTAGTATTCGGCTCAAACCCTAATACTCGCTTGAATCCGTCGATGTTTTCAAACGCTTTATAGACAATGGATAAGCCAATGATTGCATCGATGATATAAGCGTTAACTTGGAGGTCAGCGAGAACACCAAGCAGCAATGTGATGCTGTGACCTACAGCAAAAAGCGTTACGTATTGGACTACATGCTTGGGCCGATAAAGGAAAAATATAACGCCAACCAAAAATAACAAATGGTCATACCCGGTGACCATATGCTTAGCGCCTAGGTACATAAATGGGAAAATAGCCGGGCCATCAATGGCCTCAACAAAACTCGCATCACTGCCCTCGATGGTATGGCCAAATGCGATTGCTGGGAGGGCTAAGAGAACAAGGCCTAGGCTGGCTTTTATTACCTTGGAGAAATCGAGGAAAGGGGTGTTCATTTAGTCTTCCGCGCTTTCTTCACCGGCTTCAATATCAAAGCGGTTATTGATGTCTGGATTGTAGGCTTGATGACAGGCTGTGCAAACGCTGTAGAGTTTAGCGCCAGCTTGGAAAAAGTCTTCTTTGTTTTGGCTTTGGGCGGCAGCCATTGCGTTCAAGCCTGCTTCACTCAAACCTGCTGAATAGATCATCCAGGCGTCGTTATCTACAGCGCGGCCGGGCAGGGCGAGCATGTTGCCTGCTTCTACAACGACGGCAGCTTGGGCGCGAACAAATGCCCAGCCCTCCTCGGTGGTTGGATACAGTTCTTCGTACCCTGAGGCATCAAGAACCCAGCCCCCAGAGTCCCATAGTGTGTCGGACGCGGGCTCTAAGACCAAAGCCATGACCTCTTGTACAGTTAGCGTGGTATTGAAAACGGAGGTAGAACCTGAAGACTCCTCTGAGCTCTCTGGTGCGGAGCAAGCAGTAATTGAAGTAATAGTAAGAAGGGTTAAAAGGTGCTTTATGTTTGGCATTGAAATATCTCTGAGTATCAGTGAGTTGCGAAGCTAAAAAGAGCAGAGTGATGCGCTATTAAACTGTTTGCGCATGCTGCTATGATAAAGGCTAAGCTGCTCTGAATTAAGAACTCAAGTCTGCCTTAAAAAGCCTATTTTATCCATAGAATGCGGCGAAGCGCCGCAGCAAACAGGTCGCTATGAACTATTCAAATTCGCAAATATCCTCTACTTTTGCCCCTGCTCTTTTTTTTACTTTCGCCCTTACCAAAAAGCTTGGTGGCTTTTTTAGCGGAATTAGAGTCTTAGGCGCAGGTGCTTTGCTCCTGACAGTTCTTTTTGTAGGAACATTTTCGGTGACCACCGCAGCCTCTGCCGCGGCGAGTTCGATAGCTGTGGCTGATCTGGTGAAGGTAATGAAGACGCCAGATTCTGGCATTCAGCCGCGAATGTTGACTGGCCCCGATGGTAAGGTGCATTTACTGTATTTTAAGAAGCGTTTGAATCGTCCTGATGCGAGAGAGGGAAATCTTTATTACCGTCAATACGATGAGCAGCTAGGTGGGTTTGGTGTTCCGGTTAAAGTTAGTAGTGGCGCATTTCCTGTGCAAACCGTTTCTATTTCTCGAGCCTCGGTGGCGATTGATAGTGAAGGTCGAATCCATGCGCTTTGGTATTTACCTAAAAATGCCCAGTATTATTATTCACGCTCTAACCTAGAGCGAACTCAGTTTGAGACTCAACGTGAAATGGTTAGCGAGCACACTCTAGGAATCGATGCCGGTGCGGACATTGCAGCTTATGGCAATCAAATTGCAATCTTTTGGGGAGCTGGTGATCTAAGCCGAGAGTATGAGCGGACCGTTTTTACCAGACTTTCAAGCGACTTTGGGGAGTCCTTTGGTCCTGAGCTGCAGCTTGGGAATCCAGATTTAGGTGCTTGCGGCTGCTGTTCATTAGCCGGTGAATTTACTGGCGATGATAGTTTGCTTGTTGCTTACCGTTCAGCATTAGATGGTGTCGGCAGGCATATGCAGTTACTGACCGCCGAAGGCTTGAGTAAAGGTATTAGCAATGCCTATTACGCGCAGATGCATGAGCGGCAGCAATGGGAAGCTTCTTTTTGTCCGTTGAGCACAAATGACATAGTCACTGACAGTGATGATCAGCTCTGGTTAGTATTTGAAACTCAAAGCAGGATTTTACAATTGCGGTTTGCTGATGGTGCAGTGCCAACGGCTGTTGCAGAGCCTTTCACCGAAACACGTCAAAAGAATCCAGCTATCGCTATTAATGCTTCAAAGCAGAGGCTTGTGGTGTGGGCCGAGGCAATTAGTCATAGTCGCGGGGGGCGATTGAATATGCGCTTGTTTGATGCTGATGTATCAATTCCGGAAGTCGTTCTTAGTGAGCCCGTTAATCTTGATGATTTCAGTTTTCCAGCAGCTAGCACGCTCAGCGATGGCAGTTTTTTAGTTCTTTATTAAGGAAGTCATTGCGGTTTAAGGGGGATTGTTTATTTGTTGTCTGATCAATTGCGTTTCTAGGCGCTGATTTTGCTGCTGAGTTGCTTCTTGTTGCCGCTGCCCTTGCTGTTGGATAGAGTTTTGTAAAGACTGCCCTTGCGACTTTAAGCGTGATTGCTGAGCCAAGTCTGCGAGCCTTCGATCAAGTGATTGCTGAATTGAGAGTTGGGGCGACTTATTTAACAATGTCCTCTCACTGAGCGTGTTGAAGGCAGAGACGACATGAACTGTCCGCTCTTTTAGAGCATTTTCACCGCAACTGTATTCTACTCCTACCATGAGGGCTAGGTTTTCTGCTGAGCTTCGCTCTGAGCTTTCTTTTGAGGTTTCTAGATTGGCAGAAGAGTTTTGAGTGTCGAGTATGAAGTCATCTCTCCAAATTTTAAGTGTGTTGCAATGGTCGATATAGCTAGCCAAAAGATCGCCATCTATAGCCCGGATAAACTCATCGCATAATAGAGCGGCAGCTTCGCCTAAGTTCATGTTGAAGCTATTCGTGCAATTTAGAGCTTTGGCATCTAGATCACTTAAAGCGGTGTTGGCTGATTCAAGTTCGGCTTTAAGCGTTTTGTTATCCGCTGGAGACTGGGCCATACTAAAATGATCGACTCCCAGCGCGGCGCATAGGCTGATCGTGAATAGACCTCGGGTAAATTTGCTCATAGCAGTTTACTCAAAAAGTTCGAAGCGCTTGTCCCATTTCTTAAACCGATTACGGCAGTACTTTTCTAATTTCTTCGGAGTGGCGAAAAACAATTCGCTGGCATCAGCGATACTTTCATCAAACTCGCAAAAATCATTGTCATATTCTCTGCACACCCAGGGTCTAGTCTCATAAATGCCGCATTCGCCATGAGCCCCTAAGTGCATGCAGGTTGAGTTGATATGCAGGAACCAACCGTCAGCATCCTTAAAAATATTAATGTTCTCGTGGGAAACCTGCCAGATTAAATGATCAAAATCTTCTTTAGTTTTCGGTGCGGGAATTTTTTGATTGATTGAATTACAGCAAATAGACTTTTTGCAGTTTGTACATTTCTTATCGATATCAACTTTCACTGCATTGCTGACATCTTGAATTTTTATAGCATCTTTGGCGTTCATTAAATTCCCCGGCTCTACTAACAGTGCGTGGCACTATTATCACCATCTAGTGTTGGGAATGCAAAGCACAGTCATAATTAACTTCGACACCTATCCTCTTGCTTTACAAGTTGCTTGCTCGTCTCCACAATAGAAATAGGCTAGTCAACCCGACTGTCATTGTTGAGCGTGTAAAAACGAAAAGGCGTAGAAGTCCTGAAGTGGTTTTTTATCCATTGGGCTGCGCTAGCTTGTCTTCCGCACTACCTATTAGGTCTCACTACTTATTCGTTAGTAGACTGTATTATTTATATTAATGTTAATGGACCGCACTATGAATCCTAGCCATGCCAAATCCTCAATTTTGTCTTTGCTCAGCGTATTAGTTATATCTTGCTCTTCAGAGGAGCCGGTAAGCACGTCTGGGATGTTAACCGCTGATACCACCGAATCAGAGGTCAGTATTTCAACACTGTCTACAAAGTCTTGGTTGGTGACGGGTGGGGATGTGCTGATTGAGGTTTCATTAGATGAGGGGGCGAGCCTGCAGCCCTTAACCATGAAACTGAATGGGGCAGATGTTACTGCGCAATTTGTTTCGGTGACTAGCCGCAAACGCCAAGCGCTGCTCACTAATCTGCCAGCAGGTGAAAGCCAGCTGTCAGCACAAACGCTAAGTGGCAACGTTCTGGATACATTGATACTGACAAACTATCCCAACACAGGGCCTATTATATCTGGCCCCCAAGAATCGCCATTTGTTTGCCAAAGTGCAGAATTCAAGCTGGTAACCGGCGAGCTTCTGGGCCCTGCAAAAGATTTAAATTGCTCAGTAGAGACGCGCATAGACTATGTCTATTGGTCAGATCAGGATTTTGAGTTCAAGCCTTATCGGTTCTTTGAGATAGCCGAGCTTCCGGAGGATATGGGGTATGTTGCAGACGGCGCAGAGTCTCCTTTCATCGTTCGGGTTGAAACAGGAACTGTAAATCGGGCGACTTATGAGATTTCGATGTTGCATGATCCGGCAAAGGGACAGCTTGACCCTTGGAGGAAAAGTGCTTCTTGGAACAATAAACTTGTTTACACCCACGGTGGCGGTTGTCGAGGTGGATGGCACCAGCAAGGAGTAGCCACCGGCGGGGTGTTAAATAAAGGCTTGTTGGAGCAGGGCTACGCGCTAAGCTCTTCGACCTTGAATGTGTTTGGTCAAAACTGCAATGATCTGCTAGCGTCAGAGACCCATATTATGTTGAAGGAAGTCTTTATTGAGCACTATGGCGTGCCAACTTACACGGTGGCAACGGGAGTCTCTGGTGGATCTTATCAATCTCATCAAACTGCTGATAATTACCCTGGAGTCTTTGATGGGATTATTGTGGGTTTAAGTTTTCCTGATGTAATTTCGGCGACAATTTTTACTCTGGCTGATGCGCGTCTGTTAAATTATTATTTTGAAGAAGTGAATCCCGACGGGTTTACCACTGAACAAGAGCGAGCGGTTGCGGGGTTTGCCGAGCATGCGAGCATAGCAAATCTTAGTCGCGGTGCTGCTCGTCTCGACCCGTTGTTTACTGCTGATGGTTCTAGTGAGGAACAAGGAAGTGAGCTTAGTGTGCTTGAGCTGGAGGAGCTGCGCTATAGCGCTGCAAAACCTGATGGCTTAAGGGCTACTGTTTATGACCACACGGTTAATGTCTACGGGCTGCTAAAAAATACAGCAATTGCACAGCGACCGCTTGATAATGTCGGTGTTCAATATGGCCTCGCAGCATTGAGCAATGGTGAGATTTCACCGCAGCAGTTCATAAACTTAAATCGTGATATTGGTGGTTTCGACCGAGATATGGAACACACAGCGGTAAGGCATTCAGCGGATAAGTTTGCCAGTGAGCAAGCTATAAAGTCCGGTCGTGTTTTGTTTGGCGGTGCTGGGCTTAGCCGCACCCCCATTATTGACTATCGAAGTTATTTAGATCGGCGAGAGGGTGGGGATATACATATGATTGTTCATCAATTTGCTACGAGGCAGAGACTGATTAATGCCAACGGTCATGCAAACAACCAAGTCATGCAAGTCGGTGGAATTTGGGGCTTTACCGAGGATTCGCCAGATTTGGGAGAGCTATTTAAGAGCATGGACAGTTGGATCCTAGCGTTAAAGCAAGATCAGTCTGACGTGACCGCATCCCAAAAGGTAGTCAATAACAAGCCGGCTGATTTAACTGATGCGTGTTGGGACAATACTAGCTCGCCCCGGGCAAAGATCAACCAAGAGCTTGCGTATGAGGTCGACAATGAGTGCGCTCAGTTATATCCAGCCTACTCCACGCCAAGGCAGGTGGCTGGGGCGCCGGTTGCCAATGACATAATTAGTTGCCGGCTCAGGGGCTTAAGTGCCGCAGACTATTTGGTGGAATTTAGCCAGGAGCAGCTTGTTGAGCTGGTAAGCATTTTTCCAACAGGGGTTTGTGACTGGAACGCCCCTGACCGCCACGGTGTCGCTCATCAAGGCACTTGGCTTTCATTCGGACCATCGCCGGTAAATCGACTGCAATAAATCAACGTTATTGCGGTTCCTGAGCAGTAGGCTCAGGCTGGCCTAGCGCGAGCAAAAAACGTAATTCTAAATGTTTTATTTCGGTTAAGATTTCCAGCCTTAGCATTTGTTGCCAGCCAATAAGCTAGATTATAGTGAGCCCAAATAGGCAAGCGACGGTGCCTAGCAGCCACCCCAAGCTGGTCTTGATGTCGGAGCTTGCGAAGAATTTTGTCGACATCCAAACCCCAGCGATAAATGTGGCGAAGCCCAGAGCGTAAATAGTGCACGTTAGCCAGGCTTGCCGTCCCGAAAAGGAAAGGCCGATTACTTCAAATAATCCAGCTTGTTTTCCTATTTCGTCCAGTGCCTCTTGGTTTTCCTTGGAACAAACCTCTTTAAATTGCTCGTCTATATTTTTCATCAGTTTCCCCTGGTGATTAACGAGTAGCTTTGAGCCATGGAATAGGCGGTCCTCTAAGTCTTGCCCTACACCTTGCCGACAGCGAGTAAACAGTAACTACTGTGAACCCATTTTTTTATCTGGCGCGTGGCTTTCCTTGTGTTGTAGCTAAGGCACTGAACCAATAGTCAGCATAGGTTGTGATTGCTCGCCAATTGGTTCAATAGCGGGTTTAGGAGTTGGTTTAAAGTGTAACAAATCCACCTTTTAAAGAGGCTGGTCTGTATCATGATCTTGCAAGTTATGGGTCCGTCAGTTATTGACCCGCCAGATACGCATTTTAAAGATAGGGCCATCGCAATTAATAATCCAGCACTCAAGGCCGCTGAGACTTGAAATAACTGAGATACTGGTTTATTTTCAAAAGCCTGTGTTTGGGAATAGCTTAAAAAGCAATAGCCGAGGAGAAAGGCATGAACACAAAAATAAAATTATTGGGATTATCATTAAGTATGGTTTTGGCATCTGCCACCATGGCTCAAAACTATCAGCCTCCACGTACCGCATCGGGGAAGCCCGATTTGCAAGGAAACTGGACGAATGCAGCGTTAACCACTATGCAGCGGGCATCCTCCTACGAGGAGATTGGCTTAGTGATTCCTCCTGCTAAAATCGAAGAATTTACAGCCAATCACCATCAAAACATCAGACAAGCAACTGACGATGGGCAGGTGCAAGGCGAATTGCCAACGGGTGAAGACCTAGGTGAAGGCCGCGGATATAACGCTTTTTGGGTGGACCCAGGATCGCGCTTCGGCCGTGTACGAGGCGAAGCTAGAACGTCTTGGATTACTCACCCTGAGTCGGGACGTATCCCATTTTCCGAACAGGGGAATCTACTTAGACAGCAAAATCGAGCAACGTTTTCCGGCAATGATGGTCCTGAAGGTCGCGCTTTAGGCGAGCGCTGTCTTATCGGATTTGGCAGCACCGGCGGCCCTCCGATGAACAATGTGCTGTATAACAATATGTATCAAATAGTCCAAACAGATGATTATCTGATGATCATGGTGGAAATGGTCCACGATGCGCGCATTATTCCCATTGCGAAAGATCATCGTCCAGATGCGCACGCGCCCTGGTTAGGGGATTCTGTTGCACATTGGGAAGGCGATACCTTGGTCGTTGAAACCGTTAATTTACATCCTCAGCAAGCTCCTCGAAATGCTGCACCCTTATCCAAGCAAGGGCTGATTGTTGAACGGTTTAGTCGCGATTCGGCGGAGCAAATTCTTTACGAATTCGAAGTGATCGACCCGGTCTACTACACTGAGTCTTGGCGCGGAGAAATAGGCTTTAATGCAACAGAAACTAAGCCTTATGAATATGCCTGTCATGAAGGTAACTATGGTCTTCCAGGAATTCTGGGCGGCGCCAGGCGCTTAGAGATGGACGCGAGTGACTAGTTAGTTGCTGGCGCTTAGAGAGCACACTTAAAGGGGGTTTTAGCCCCTTTTTATTGTTTAGTAAGTAATTGGTTGTTAGATAATTGTCAATCGAGTAAATGTTTAGTGCCTGAGTAAACTATTTAGCTATTGCAAATAACGCTTACTCTGCGATTTTAAATAGTTTACTCCGACGCTTATGTTTCGCCTACGTACCACCTACGTAACCAAAGGTGCTCGTTTAGCTAAACCTCCTCCCAGAACTTCGTCATTTCCATAAACATAAATGAGGCAGACCAAGTTATTAGTGAGAGCCCGGTTATTGCTTCTATGCCAGCGGTGAAACGTAAATTGCCAAAGGGCTCAATATCTCCATAGCCAACGGTTGTATAGTTTGTAATCGAAAAATAAACACAGTCCATCAGGCTGCCATCAAAGTTCCCTTCCAAGCTACCAAAGTCTCCATAGGTCAGCATTAAATAAAATGCGATGCCAAACAGCCATACTTCAAGCATGTGGGCGCAGATCGTGCCGAAAACACCGATGACTACTCTTAGCCGGTGTTTGATCGTTATTAGTTTAGGGATCATTACCCAAAGGAAGCGCAGCACCTCGTAGTGGATGACTACCGCTATTGAAATCAAAAGGCTATTGATGAAGAAATTTATAAGCATATTTTTGAGCCACGATTGTTCTATTAATAATGATTTTTTTTCGGCAGTTATTCACCGGCTCCTATTTATGATTAGTTAACGAACTATAGTCAGTTACCGATGTGAGAATGAATCAGCGTTCTCATAATGTCCGCTAATCGATCTGTTATAAAAATTGAACCCGCGCCACGATCTATTTTGATTTTGGTAAGTTTTTTGTTGCTTTGAGAAGGCCAAAAATACTGATAGCCAGCCAAAAAATTTCTATGATAAAAGATGATAAATTAAAGGAATAGGCTAGCGAAACGAGCACAAAAACAGCGCCTGTAGCATTAAGAGCGCTATAGATTAGCTGTGTGCTTCTCAATTTTTCCATCTGCAATAGCACATAGCTTAGCAGGATGAAAAATACACCAATATTTCCCACTAAGTCAGACCAAAGATAGTCCATGCGTTGGTGACCCCAAGTCTGTATCTGTTTTCTGATTTTGGCAGGCGATTAGACGTTATCTAAGCTTTGTCAGTTTGTATCGACAAGGCTTTAAGATCAAGCTAATGTAAGAATCTCTTATTGAGGTCGTTGAGACAGTGAGAGCTGAATGTTTCTTACAAAGACTACAGGGGTGTTTGTATCATGAGAGCACTGCTA
>JBLHTH010000096.1:0-12424 GCA_047627195.1 Pseudohongiellaceae bacterium
TGATAAAGAAGTAGAATCTGGGTCGGTTGCGGTAAGAAAACGTGGTGGTGAAGACCTTGGGCCTATGACAGTAGATGACTTTTGCGAGTATTTAAGCGAAGATGTCGCCCGCTTAGGTCGTAGTGAAGAGGGCATTGCTGCAAACTAGCAGCTCAAATAGCTCAAATAGTAGCTAATAAAGTAACAAACAAGAGGAAGTGGCGTTCGCGCCGGTTATGAGAAGTAGTTCCAAGAAGGCAATTATCAATGAAGCGATCGAAGCTGCACAAGTAAGATTAGTTGCGGCGGATGGCGCTCAAGTAGGTATCGTCACTATTGAAGAGGCTAGGGCTGCTGCGGCAGAAGCCAAACTTGATTTGGTGTTGATCTCACCGGATGCAGACCCACAGGTCTGTAAAATCATGGATCATGGTAAACATGTTTTTGAGCTGAAAAAGCAAAAGGCTGCGAGTAAGAAAAAGCAGCGGCGGATTCAGGTTAAAGAGATAAAATTTAGACCAGGCACGGAAGACGGGGATTATCAGGTAAAACTACGCAACCTGATACGTTTCCTAAGTGATGGGGACAAGACCAAAGTTTCATTAAGATTCCGCGGTCGTGAACTAGCCCATCAACATCTTGGACTTGAATTAATGGTTCGAATTAGCAAAGACTTAGCTGAATACGGCAATGTCGAGCAAGAGCCCAAGATGGAAGGTCGGCAAATAGTCATGGTACTAGCGCCGGTCAAAAAGCACCCATAATTTGTGAGGCCAGTGTTCTTTGGTCACTTGATGATCAAAGGGCACTGGCCTTCGCTATTGTGGGATACATAAAATCAAAAGCATCATAAGTTGATGCAAATGCGGAGTTGTACATAATGTCACTCGGAAAGTTAAAAACCCATAAGGGTGCCGCTAAGCGGTTTAAGAAAACCGGATCTGGATTCAAGCGTAAAAGCATGAATAAAAGCCATATCCTGACCAAAATGACCACCAAGCGTAAACGTCATTTGCGAGGCACTACACTGGTTAATCCTGTAGATGTCCCCGCGATCAAACGCATGCTTCGTGTAAAATAATTTAACGGTTCAGGAGAAATAAGATGGCTCGAGTAAAACGCGGCGTGGTTGCAAACCGTCGCCACAAAAAAACATTAGATGAAGCAAAAGGTTACTACGGCGCCCGTAGTCGAATTTATCGCGTTGCGAAGCAGGCGGTAACTAAAGCGGGGCAGTATGCCTATCGCGATAGACGCGTAAAGAAGCGTGTTTTTCGTGCACTTTGGATCACTCGTATTAATGCGCAGTCTCGTGAATGCGGTATTAGCTACAGCCAACTTATTGCTGGTCTTAAAAAGGCGAACATTGAAGTTGATCGTAGAGTTCTTGCGGATTTGGCCGTACACGATAAGCCGGCATTTTCTGCTATTGTGGATCAAGCTAAAGCCAATTTAGCAGCCTAGTCCGCTAGCGGACACGGCTATGATTGATACTGAAACTCTACTTGCTACTGCATTGCAGGCGATTGAGTCATCGAGTGATGAGAAATCTCTCGATGACATTCGCATACAGTACCTAGGCAAAAAAGGTGAGCTCACTGCCCAGCTGAAGTCTTTGGGTCAGTTGCCGAGCGAAGAACGTCCTGCTGCAGGCGGCAAAATTAATGTTGCCAAACAGCAATTACAGCAAGCCATTGAAACAAGAAAAATATCTCTTGTTTCAGCCGGTTTGGATGCCCTATTAGAATCTCAAAAAATTGATGTTTCCCTCCCTGGTCGAAAGCAAGGTCAAGGTGGATTGCATCCCATCACAATCACTATTGATCGGATTACCAATATTTTTGCGTCTGCCGGTTATGTGGTTGCTGAAGGTCCTGAGATTGAAGACGAATATCACAACTTTGAAGCGCTGAACATACCCAGCCATCATCCTGCCCGCGCAATGCACGATACGTTTTACGTTAGCCCTGGCACGGTGCTTCGAACCCATACCTCACCGGTGCAAGTCCGTGTTATGGAAGGTGGTAAGCCACCATTCAAAATGATTTGCCCTGGCCGAGTTTATCGCTGCGATTCTGATTTGACTCACACGCCCATGTTTCATCAAGTTGAAGGCTTGTTGATTGATGAGGGAGTGAGCTTTGCTGATTTAAAAGGCACGGTGGTAGATTTTTTACATGCCTATTTTGAAGAAGAGATGCCTGTTAGATTCCGGCCATCTTATTTCCCTTTCACAGAACCTTCGGCGGAGGTCGATATGGGCTGCGTCAGCTGCAGTGGTAAAGGTTGCAGAATTTGTGGCAACAGCGGCTGGCTCGAAGTAATGGGCTGCGGCATGGTGCACCCTAGTGTCCTCGCCATGTCAGGTGTTGATACCGAAAAATACAACGGATTTGCTTTCGGCATGGGGGTAGAGCGGTTAGCTATGCTGCGCTATGACGTCAGTGATCTACGCACCTATTTCGAAAACGATCTGCGCTTCTTAAAACGATTCAACTAGTAGGACTTCCCGCGAATGATATTCAGCGAACAGTGGTTGCGTGAATGGGTTTCCCCATCTATTGAAACTCAAGAGCTAATGGATCAGTTAACCATGGCAGGTCTTGAAGTTGATGGTTGTGAAGCAGTGGCTCGCGAATTTTCAAACGTAGTGGTCGCGAAGATAGAATCTGTAGAAAAACACCCGAACGCTGACAAGCTCAATGTCTGCGTGGTCAGCGATGGAATAAACGAGTATCAAGTTGTCTGTGGCGCCCCCAATGCACGTGCTGGATTACTTGCGCCGTTTGCAAAAGTAGGTGCTCAACTGCTGGCGCCCGAAGAATCCAAGCCTTTCAAAATAAAGGCAGCAAAGCTGCGTGGTGTCGAATCCAACGGCATGCTTTGTTCTGCTGAAGAGTTGGGGTTGGATGAAAACTCTGATGGTTTGTTAGAACTGCCAAGCGACGCGCCAATAGGGCAGGATGTTCGTAGCTATTTGAAGCTTGAAGATTCTTCAATTGAGTTAGATTTAACACCTAACCGAGGCGACTGTCTCGGCATGATTGGTTTAGCGAGAGAAGTTGGAGTTTTGGCACGCTTAGATGTCAATCAGCCCGCTATTGCTGTCGTTACTGAAACTACTGCTGACACGTTTCCTGTTTCGATCACTGCAAAAGATGCATGTCCAAGATATCTAGGGCGGGTTATTAGAAATATCGATCTCGCGGCAAAGACACCTCTTTGGATGGCCGAAAAACTAAGGCGTAGCGGCCTTCGCAGTATTGATCCGATTGTTGATGTAACAAACTTTGTGTTGATGGAGCTAGGGCAGCCCATGCATGCATTCGATTTGGAAAAATTGGAAGACGGCATCAACGTACGAATGGCTCACGCAGATGAAGCTCTAACGCTATTAGATGGCAAGGAAGTGAAGCTAACAGATAGTACCTTGGTGATTGCAGATGGCCAGAAAGCTGTTGCGATGGCGGGTATAATGGGCGGCTTGGCTACCTCGGTTACTGACACTACCAAGCACGTATTTTTGGAATGTGCTTTTTTTGCACCTTTGTCTGTTGCCGGCAAAGCCCGCTCATATGGAATGCATACGGATGCATCCCATCGTTATGAGCGTGGAGTTGATTTTGAGCTCCAGCATCGAGCAATGGCTCGAGCAACACAGTTACTGCTAGACATAGCTGGCGGAGACGCCGGCCCAGTAGTTGAGGCTCTAGGCCACTTACCTAGCCAGATAATTATCATGCTCAAGTTTGCCTCAGTAGAAAAGCTTTTAGGTGTGCATATAGAGGGCGACGAAATTGTCGATATTCTTACCCGGTTAGGATTTGTACTGAGCAATCAATCCGCTGAACAAGTTGCGGTTTCTGTTCCTTCTTTTCGATTTGACGTCTCTATTGAGGCCGATCTCATTGAGGAGCTTGCTCGAATCTACGGCTACAACAATCTTCCTAAGACTCCAGGTTTAACCAAACAAAAGTTAGCTGCAGTGACAGAGACGCAAGTGTCAATGGCTGCTCTGCGTGGGCATCTTGTAGCCCAAGGCTTTCAAGAAGTTGTGACCTACAGTTTTATAGACCCTGACCTAAACGCTAAAGTGTTTGGTGAGTTAGAACAGCCCATTTTGCTACAGAATCCAATATCTGAAGAAATGTCACTTATGCGGCCGAGTATTCTGCCCGGCTTGCTGCATACCCTGCAATATAATGTGAATCGGCAGCAGGATCGAGTCCGACTTTTTGAATCTGGACTGGTTTTCAATAAAATTGCTGAAAACACCAAACAGACACCGATGATTGCGGGGTTATTATTTGGATTACGTTTGCCTGCAAACTGGGCTGCAGGGAAAGACTCAAGCGACTTTTTTGACCTGAAAGGAGTGCTTGAAGGGTTATTAGAGTTGAGTGATGGCTTCGATGGCCATGGCTATGAATTCAAGCAGGGCTTACGCAATGGCTTTCACGACGGGCAGTGCGCCATAGTCACACACCCTGCCAAGGGTGAAGTGGGGGTAATAGGTGCGATTCACCCATCTGTGCTGCGAGAGTTAGGACTGGCCGGTACGGCCTTCGCATTTGAGCTGGTTCTTAACAAGCTCAGGGATCGAAAAATTCCGGTCTCGCAAGCGCCGTCAAAGTATCCAGAGATGAGTAGAGACCTTGCTATAGTGGTCGATGAAAATGTGCCAGCGCAGAGCATTCTTAGCGAAATTAGGAACAAAGCAGGGGAGTTCTTGGTAGATTTGCGAATATTTGATGTATATCAAGGGGATGCGGTCGAAGCTGGGAAAAAAAGTATCGCTTTGGGCTTGACGTGGCAACATCCTTCCCGCAATCTTACGGATATTGAAATAAATACAATAATTAGTAATAGCGTCAACGCACTACAAGAACAATTTAATGCAAATTTGCGGAATTAGTCGGGGATAAAAACAATGACAGATGGAGCACTCACCAAGGCCGATATGGCCGAGCGTCTGTTTGAAGAATTGGGCCTGAACAAGCGAGAAGCCAAAGAGGTTGTGGAGCAGTTCTTCGAGGAAATCCGTCTTTCTCTTGAACGTAATGATCAAGTTAAGCTTTCTGGCTTTGGAAATTTCGACCTAAGAGATAAAAAACAAAGACCGGGACGTAACCCTAAAACCGGTGAAGAAATTCCAATTAAGGCACGACGTGTAGTGACATTTAGGCCGGGCCAAAAATTGAAAGCAAAGGTAGAGGGATATGCTGGAACCGAAGAATAACGACGAACTACCCCCAATTCCACCGAAGCGCTATTTCACTATAGGTGAAGTTGGTGAATTGTGTGCGGTGAAGCCTCATGTGCTTCGCTACTGGGAGGCTGAATTCCCACAATTGAAGCCGGTAAAAAGGCGTGGAAATAGGCGTTATTATCAGCGCCAAGACGTCATTCTTATTCGCCAAATCAAGAGCCTGTTATACGAGCAAGGATACACTATAGGTGGCGCTCGTCAGAAGATGACGGAAGGCCCAGAGGATGTGGCGGCGGCGAATATAAATGCTAGCGAAATCAAATCTTTAGTTCGAGATTTAGAGGAAGTTATCGCACGGCTCTAATAGTATCGAAACGGTTCTGAGATAAAATTGAAACAGTACTGATAAGGCGCCAAAAAAGATATTCAAAAGGCGCTACCCCGTTCTAATTCTCAGAGTGAATACAAAGTCAGTAGCAGCTTGGTGTTTATTGTTTGCTGCCCAAGCAGCCAATAGGTAAACACAATCCAAAAATCGGGGCGTAGCGCAGCCTGGTAGCGCACTACACTGGGGGTGTAGTGGTCGCAAGTTCAAATCTTGCCGTCCCGACCAATTAAATTAATAGCTTAGAATTCTTTAGCCTGGATCGAAAGCAAAATAATTACAGATCTAACCCGCCCAACGCTTATTGATTTCAGCTTAAGTCAGTTGTTTTGTGCTTGCCCGCTTATCCTAAAGGGTTCTAGTCTGCAGCGTCAGGGATGCTCGGGTTAGGTGGCCTGCAATAGGCTGGAGCGTTTGCTGCTATCTGCTTATCGTATTCTGGTGGAGTCGGTATTGCTATTGTATTTACTGAGACCTACACTCAGGTAACTGGTCATAAGCAAGTAAAGTTCAAAGCCTCATGAAAAATTCAATCTATAGCTCGACATTACTTATTGCTCTGATGCTACCCGCCTGCGCGGTCTCTCCGGCGACTCAGGCATTAAGGTCAGAGTATGAAAGTACCATCCCTCTCTGTTCAAGCATTGAGGACTGTCAGCAAAAATGGACTATTGCTCGCGCCTGGGTGGTGGACAACTCAGATTTTACTATCAGAAGCGAGAGCGAGACACGCATTATGGCCACCAGTAATCTCATCTCTCAAAGTGGTTTTGGGGTGACTGTAAATCGCAGTCCTGTCGAGGCAGGGAACTATCAGATCAGCGTTTCTGTAGAGTGCTTCTCCGCTTATGGCTGCCCAAATAACTGGGAAACAATGCTCGATTTCAATCGGACTCTTAACGCCGTTCAGCCTAAGCCTGCGCTTTAGGGCCGCAATGAGGTCAACCAATTGAGGCGCGTGCGCACTTAAATTAGCCGTCAGTGGGGCACGTAGATGTAATGTAGATGCCTTAAAGTACGCAGCCCTTGGCCTGTTCATTAACTGAAATCTGTTTGATAGGGAAGTGGTCCTGGGTTCAAGTTCGCTCGCCCTGGCCAAATTTTAGGAATACAGCGAGCCGTTGTATGCAATAGCATTCTATCCTGCAGTCGCTGCTAGAAGCCATTTTCAGCGTTGAATTCATGGCTCAACTCGTTGAATAAAAAGTCGGTTTCTAAATTTTCGTAAGCACTCTCTTCATACCTAACTTCAACCTCCTCTAAGTATTCGAGGAGCGCTTCTTTAACGTAAAATTGCATTGTTCTACCAGTTGAGAGAGACAGGAGTTCTAGTTGGTTATTTACATCTTCTGGAAGTTCTATAGATAGCATATTTACGGTCCTTTTCATTAGATAGTAGCGCCTCGAGCGAGATTACGTCCTTGTAGTTCGTCTTAGCTTATCCTTGCTGTTGTTAACTATAGTTCTTGGCCAAATACCTGCCATGTGACCGTTGGCTAACCCGCAGGTTACGCCTGCTGACAGTTTGTACACTGGTTTGGGATGAGCGGCTACCATAGAGAAAAAGACGTTTTAGCGCGTGTTTTCGGTGTTATTGAACGTCTAAATCAGATAAGATCCAGTCCTATAAATGGACCATAATAATACTTAAGATTCTCGCTTTGACAACTTTTCTCTTGACTCTATTACCGTCTCAAAATGCCCCTAACTGTGCAGTAACTAACCGATTAAATTTCTGGACACTCCATGCGTCTTAAGTGCATCAAAATTGCAGGTTTTAAATCCTTTGTTGACCCGACAACAATCGATTTCCCGTCGAACCTATGTTCGGTTGTCGGTCCTAATGGCTGTGGTAAATCAAATGTAATTGACGCCGTGCGCTGGGTCATGGGCGAGTCGTCGGCTAAGAATCTTCGGGGCGAGAGTATGACTGACGTCATATTTAACGGTTCAGGGGGACGAAAGCCGGTTGGCCAGGCGACTGTAGAGTTGGTGTTTGATAATCACGATCACAGGCTCACGGGTGAATATGCTAATTTTGACGAAGTCTCTATTAAGCGAAAAGTGGATCGTGAAGCCCACTCTACCTATTCTTTAAATGGCACCAAGTGTCGCCGAAAAGACGTTACCGATATATTCCTTGGGACTGGTTTAGGCGCACGCAGTTACTCGATTATTGAGCAGGGTATGGTTTCTCGACTGATAGAATCAAAGCCTGAAGAGCTAAGGGTTTTCATCGAAGAAGCGGCCGGCATCTCAAAATACAAAGAGCGCCGCAAAGAAACTGAAAGCAGAATTAAACGTACAAGGGAAAACTTAGAGCGCTTGGCCGATATTCGCGACGAGCTAGGCCGCCAGTTATCTCATTTGCAACGCCAGTCTGTCGCCGCTGAAAAATACGCGGAGTTCAAAAAGGAGGAACGTCAAACTACGGCCAATTTAAATGCCTTGAAATGGCAATCCTTAGATGAGGAAATCAAATTTAACGCACAAGCCATTGGCGAGCTTGAAATTAAGATAGAAGCGACTATTGCTGACCAGCGTGAGCTAGATGCGCTGGTTGAAAAGCATTTATCGGACAATGCCGATCTGACCGATGCCCTAGGTGAAGTACAGGCGCGTTTCTATAGTTTGGGCAATGACATTGCTCGAATAGAGCAGTCGATCGAACATCATATAGAGCGAGTTGATCAATTTAAGATGGATTTAGCCGAAACTGAGGAAGCGTTTTCTCAGACTAAAGAAGAGTTAGATGTCGATTTAAAACGAATTACTCAGCTGGACTCTGATCTTAGGGAGATTACGCCAGAACTCGAAGAAGCTCTGGCGGAAGAGGAGGTGTCTTCTGAGGCACACCAAGAAGCCGAGCAGACTTTGCAAGAATGGCAGCTGCACTGGGACGGGTTTAATCAGAAGGCGGAAGAGCCGAGGCAAATTGCTGAAGTAGAGCAGTCAAGAATTCAACAGCTTGAAAGAATTGTAGAGAGAGGCGTGGAGCGCAAAAAGCTGCTCGAGGCTGAGCAAGAAGAATTGAATAGCCATGAGGGCGATCCGGGCTTGTCTGAGGCGACCGATGAAATTGTTGTCATGCAAAACTCTATTATGCAATTTCAAGCCAGCAACACGTCTATCGGCCAAAAAATTGATACAAACCGAATTGAACTCAGTGATTGTGCAGACGAGTTAAACGCTGTTCGCAGCGAATTACAGGAATCTAAAGGCAAGCAAGCCTCTTTGGAAGCTTTGCAACAGGCAGCATTAGGGCAAGACAACGAGCCCCTTAACAAATGGCTAGCGGCTAAAGGCCTCGACAATCAGCTTAGGCTCGCCGAAAGCTTGCAGATAACCGCAGGCTGGGAGCTAGCCGTAGAAACAGTGCTGGGAGATTCCTTACAAGGAATTTGTATTGAAGGCCTCGAAGCCGTTGATGAGCTTTTAGCCGACTTGCCGCAAGGCCGACTGGCAATGATTGATGTGACTGCCGGAAACCTCGCTAGCGGCTCTGTTTCTAATAACCTGACTCCACTACTAAAGCGTATCGAATCTGATTGGAATCTAAACGATCTTTTGACCGGGATTTATACTGCAACAGACTTAAATGAGGCGCTTGGCGCACGCATGAGTTTAGGTGCAAATGAGTCGATTATAACAGCCGACGGTCTATGGCTAGGAAAGTCTTGGATTCAGATTAATAATCTGAGTGAGCAGGATTCTATAATTGAGCGACGGGGTTTGATCGGCGATTTGTTCAGGAACATAAAACAGCGCACAGAGAAAGCCGAGCAGTTAGTTGAAATGCAGTCGTCACTAAAAACCCAGTTAAACAGCGACGAAACTGCCCGTGACCAGCTCCAAACTGAGCTGTCAGAAACCACAACGCAGTTAAGTGAAAAGAAATCAGCGATCAGCGCTCAGCTCGCTAAAATTGAAGAAGCTAAAACGCGTAAGCAGCGAATAGCACACGAGTTAGATGAGTTAAGTCGTCAATTAGAAATTGAACAGCAAAACATTGCTGAATCTAGATTCCGTCTCCAAACCGCACTTGATTCGATGGAAGAAGATGTTGGTGCTAGAGAAAATCTGGAACAGTCGCGAGGGCAGGCCAAAGAGCAGCTGGAAAACTCGAGACAAAAGGCTCGCGTGAATAAAGATCGAGCACACGAATTGGCGCTCAAGAAACAATCAATTGAATCTCAACTACATTCAACCCGCGAAACCATGGACCGCATGGCAAGCCAGGTGCAGCGATCAAAAGAACGTATTGAGTCTCTAACCACGCAAATAGATGTGTCGGATGATCCGCTAGTGGCGATGCGACGAGACCTTGAGGAATTGCTAGCCAAGCGCTTGGATGTCGAGGCAGAGTTGAGTGCGGCCAAGTCTGCGGTGGATGCTAACGAGCATAAATTAAGAGAGCTAGAGCGAAGCCGTAACGCGGTGCAGCAGCGGTCATCTGAGTTTAGAGAGGCTTTGATGCAACAGCGTTTAAAAACCGAGGGTGCTTCAGTCAAACGAGAGGGTATTCTAGATCAGCTAACTGATGCGGAGTTTGAGCTGGCGGATGTTATCGCACAGTTACCAGAAGACGTCGATCAGGCGCAGTGCGAAGAGGCTTTAGAGAAGCTTGGTAATCGAATTCAGCGCCTAGGTCCAATTAATTTAGCAGCCATTGATGAATACCAGCAACAGTCAGAGCGCAAAATCTATTTAGATAAGCAAAATGATGACTTAGAGAAAGCCCTTGATACGCTTACCAATGCGATCAAAAAAATTGATGTAGAAACTCGCACTCGCTTTAAAGAGACGTTCGATAAAATCAACGCAGGTTTACAAAGTCTTTTTCCAAAAGTTTTTGGAGGAGGGCATGCCTATCTCGATATGACCGGTGAGGATTTATTAGATACTGGCGTAGCAATCATGGCCAGACCGCCTGGTAAGCGCAACAGTACGATTCACCTTCTTTCCGGTGGTGAGAAAGCCATGACAGCTATTGCTCTGGTATTTTCAATTTTTCAGCTTAATCCTTCACCGTTTTGTATGTTGGATGAGGTTGATGCGCCATTGGATGACGCTAACGTTGGACGATATGCGAGTTTAGTAAAAGAAATGTCAGCCACTGTGCAATTTATTTTTATTACTCACAACAAGATAACTATGGAAATGGCTAATCAACTGCTGGGCGTTACCATGCATGAAGCCGGTGTTTCCCGCATTGTAGCGGTAGATATTGAAGAGGCAGCTGAACTTGCAGCAATGTAATTATCGCTATTTGGCTCTACAGGTGTGGCTATTCGGTTTAAATACCCATTCTTAGCTAAAGAAATAGAGGTAACTGTAAGATAACCTTACTAATTTTGTCACTTTTAATTAGCTTCAAGCGAATGTTTAGCAGACCATGAATCCCCGTGAACTCATAATTTTAATTTTAGGACTCGCTATCGTTGCCGTAGTTCTGCGTGGCCTTTACGTTGCGCTGAAAGCGAGGCGTGGCCAGATTAAACTATCGATAGACAAGAATATTCCTCAAGATATTGACCTCGAGGCCATGGAATTAGCAGAACTTCCAGGTGGCGGCGCTAGAGTGGTAGCGCGATCCCTTGAGTCAGTAAATGTTCAAAATTCAAAACTCGATGCCGCTCAAGAGCGCGCAACAGCCTTGAATCTAGGTGATCTAAGCTCTTCAGAGGCTAATATTCCTGTGTTAATGGATGCCGTTGAACTCGGCAATGCGGTAACAATTTCAGTAGCTGATTCGGAGCAGATCAGCCCCTCAACCGAGTTTGCTGCTAAGGGTTTAGAAAAAGACCTAGTACAAGCAACTGCTGAAGAAACTGAGCAGTTTAATGACCAAGAAAAAAATTACGAGCACACTACAAACTTGAGCTCAGAATTTGATGATCAGGAATCGCCCGATAATATGGAATCCTTGCCGGCTGCTGAATCCATCGCCGACGACGATATTGAGGATGAAATTCACAGCGGTAGGACTGAGTTTTTATCTCCTGTCTATGAGAACGGTGTAGACCGGGGTTTAACAGATGATCATCGAACCGAAGTAGAGACCGGTGGCGAATATGATGACGTGTTGCTCGATTACGATCAGAATGATATCAAGTTGAATAACAGTGTTGCGATATCTGAAACGGATGCTCTCGCAAGTGTCGCTCCAGACTATCCAGAAGCGCAGGCCGACTTTGAATCTAACGAGGATGCCGTTGAGGACGACTGGGAAAGCGACGAGCCATCTATGGAAAAAGGTTTTCACCGTCTTGCTCCTGAACAGGGCGATCAAATTGAAGAAAAGGTTTCGGATCAAGACGATTGGGATGAACAGGACAATCCAGAGGCAGACAGTAATTTAGATTTAACTGAAGAATCTGGTAGCAGTACCAATCAAAGTTTCGAACAGCAGTTGGACGATTTTTCAATGACCGCGGGAGATCGGATTGGCTATGATAACAACATCATAAAGGCTGCCACGGCAGCGAGATCTAATTCGGCGCCAAAGACGACGGATCTCCAACCACGGTTAAGCGAGCAACCCAGCTTTTTCGATGACGCAAAGTCTGGGTCCGAAGAAAGTACTCAATCCGCTGTTGGGACAAGTAAAAAGGCATCCTTTTTCTCAGCGTTTAAACGAAAACCAAAAAAAGCGATAGCACCGTCGGCTGCGACAGAAACAAGAAAAAAAATAGATGAAGAAAAAAGCGAAGCTAAAACTTCTAGCGAAGAAATCCAAGAGCTTGGTAGCAATAGCATAGCTGATGAGGCTAAAAATACGCATCATCACCAAGGCGATGATAAACCGGCCGCAGCTAATCAGCCGTCAGAGGTTCTTGTAGTCAATGTTA
>JBLHTH010000097.1:0-12379 GCA_047627195.1 Pseudohongiellaceae bacterium
CATTTATCTAAGGCCTTCGGCTTACCTAAGGCGCCGAGGTTAGTGAATTCTGCTACTTCTATTTTAGCGGGTTGAGTATTCTCTGAATTTGCTGCAAGCGATGCATTGACGATAGTTGCTGCTAAGGTTAGGGCAATCAACGCAAGGACTAGACTTGTTTTTTTATGGTTGTGTACTGAAAATCCAAATAATATTTTTCCCATTCTTTAAGTTTCCTCAGTCGCTTAAATTAATCTGCTTTAGTTTGGCTTAGAAGTAAATTTAACATCAAAACAGATTGGCATTAATGACAATAAACAACTATATTCTGCCAATGTCGAAATCAGAACGAATTATCTTTATTACCTACCCTGATGCGCAGATCTTAGACTTCACAGGCCCTGCTGCAGTGTTTAGTCTTGCGGCGAGGTTAGGTGCCAAGCCAAATTATGAATGTGTGATCGCGTCGGAAAAAGGTGGATTGGTAGCGCATAGCTCAGGTATTTCAGTGGATTCTATTCCACTGCGCTGTTTGAAGTTTCGTGCATCAGACAGCTTTTTTGTGGTGGGTGGAGGATTGAAGCCGATTGAAAAAGCAGTCAAGTCAGCTTATTTGTTGAAGACTTTGCAAAAAGCCGCAAAAATCACCAAGCGCTACGGCTCAATATGTTCGGGAACGTTTGTTTTGGGCGCAGCGGGTTTGCTCGATGGCAAGCGAGTAACAACTCATTGGTTTGCCAGTCGCGAACTTCAAACTAGATTCGCCAATGCCAGGGTCGATGGCGATGCGCTTTATGTTCAAGATAAAAAAATGTGGACTTCAGCGGGTGTGACCACTGGGATTGATATGGCGCTTGCGATAGTCGCAGCGGATTGTGGCAATATACTAAAAGCAAAAGTCGCCAAGCGATTGGTGGTTTATTCTCACAGGCCGGGAAATCAGGCGCAGTTTAGTCAGTTGTTGGAGGCACAAACACGCAGTGAGGCGCATTTTGATGGACTTTTTGAGTGGTTAGTAAAGCGACTGAAGCAGCCGCCAAGAGTCGAAGAGATGGCCGAGTTTGTTGGTATGAGCACCCGTTCATTCCATAGAAAGTTTAGTGATTCATTCGAGATGCCCCCGGGGAAATTCGTAGAGAGGGTGCGTCTGGATCATGGACGAGAATTGCTCGAGGCCGGAGAGCTAAGTAAATCGGTTGCCTACAAGATTGGATTCAAATCAGACGCGGCATTTCGTTGCGCATTTAAAGCTGTGTACGGCGTGACACCGAGCCACTATGGCGCAATGCAATTAGGCTAATAACTTACCCTGCAAATCAAAAACAATACTTGTGAAGCTAAGCTAACGCGTCTTCTTCCGCGACTACTTGCCAAGTTCAGTTATCGGCATTTTCTCATAAAAGAGGGGTTACGTTCGGTAAATCCGATCATAGCCATCGATATAATTCATTGTACTGTTTGAAATCAAATCTCTATTGTTAATAACACTGTATAGGAGCAAATTATCTATATGAATAGCTCGGATAGTAGATTCTACACCCTGAAAGTACGATTGAATTTTACCCAAATCTTCAAAGGAGGCATTTTAAATGCTTAAAAAAACCATATCTTTAATTACTGCAATGACCATCGGGTTGTCTCCGCTGGCATCTATCAGTCCTGTGTTCGCTCAACAAGGAATCGCTAGCAATGATTACTGGTGGCCCAACAGCCTCAGTCTTGATCCGCTCCGTAACAATTCGCCCGCATCGGACCCAATGGGCGAAGATTTTGACTATGCTGCTGAGTTTCTGAGTGTAGACCTTGACCAACTTGCCGCTGATCTCGTGGAGGTTATGACAACCTCACAAGAATGGTGGCCAGCAGACTATGGACACTACGGTCCGTTCTTTATCCGCATGGCTTGGCACAGTGCCGGCACTTACCGGGTCAGTGATGGCCGCGGCGGTGCCTATGGCGGCATGCAGCGGTTTGCTCCTCTTAACAGCTGGCCCGATAATGCCAACTTGGATAAGGCTCGCAGATTGCTGTGGCCAATCAAGCAAAAATACGGCCGTACAGTTTCCTGGGGCGATCTGATGGTTCTCGCGGGAACCGTTGCTATGGACTCTATGGGTTTTGAAACTTATGGCTTTGCTGGCGGGCGCGTTGACGCCTGGGAAGCAGAGGAAGTTTATTGGGGCCCGGAAGGTGAGTGGCTTGCAGACGAACGCTACAGCGGCGACAGAGAGCTAGATCAGCCGCTTGCAGCAGTTCAAATGGGTTTGATCTATGTGAACCCAGAAGGCCCTAATGGTAATCCTGATCCGCTTCTTGCCGCTCGCGACATTCGCGATACTTTCGGCCGCATGGCGATGAACGACGAGGAGACTGCCGCATTAATTGCTGGCGGGCACACTTTTGGTAAGGCTCACGGTGCTGCCGATCCTGCTGAGTATGTAGGTGCGGAACCTGAAGCGGCTGGTATAGAGGCTCAAGGTCTTGGCTGGAAGAACAGCTACGGCAGCGGCAACGGTGCAGATACAATTACCAGTGGCCTTGAAGGTGCGTGGACTATGAGCCCAGCCTCATGGACTAACGACTATTTGCAGAACCTCTACGCCTATGATTGGGTGCAGACCAAAAGCCCAGCAGGCGCTACGCAGTGGATTCCTGCCGGTGGTGCAGCCTCGAACTTTGTGCCCGACGCACATGATGCATCGAAGCGACATGCGCCTATTATGTTCACGACTGACCTTGCGTTAAAAATGGACCCAGCTTATCGGGAAATCACTTTGCGCTGGTTAGAGAATCCTGAACAGTTTGAGGTAGCTTTCGCTAAAGCATGGTTCAAGCTAACCCACAGAGACATGGGTCCTAGTACTAGATACCTAGGATCAATGGTTCCGACCGACAGGTTGGTTTGGCAGGATCCTGTTCCTGAAATTGAATACAGCCTAGTCAATGCACGCGATATCACGCGCTTGAAGTCTGAGATATTAGACTCTGATTTAACCGTGGCACAGTTGGTTAATACAGCATGGGCGTCGGCCGCTACATTTCGCGCAACAGATTCTCGCGGTGGCGCAAACGGTGCGCGTATTCGTTTAGCCCCTCAGAAAGACTGGGACGTTAATCAGCCTGCGCAATTGGCTCAGGTGCTTGAAGTTTTGGAAGGCATACAGTCTGAGTTCAATAGCGGACGGTCTTCTAGAAAAATTTCGATCGCCGATCTCATCGTGTTAGCAGGCTCTGCAGCTATCGAGCAGGCAGCGCAGCAAGCCGGCTACGATGTTGATGTGGCTTTTACCCCGGGGCGCTCTGATGCTACTCAAGCGCAAACTGATGTGAATTCGTTTGCGGTACTTGAGCCAAGCACAGATGGCTTTCGTAACTACATTGCCAGTGGCAACAGCAGACCGCCGGTCGAATCACTAGTCGATCGCGCCGATATGCTGAACCTTACGGTGCCTGAGATGACCGTCTTGGTTGGTGGTCTTCGTGTTTTGGACGCAAACGTCGGACAAGCAGCTCACGGTGTGTTTACTGATCGTGCTGGCACACTTAGCAATGATTTCTTTGTTAATCTTTTAGATGTCTCCACAAAGTGGACTAAGTCTTCAGGAACAGAGGAAGTTTACGAAGGGCGTGACAGTGTTACCAATAGGGTTAAGTGGACAGCAACACCGGTAGATCTTATCTTTGGCTCAAACAGTGAGCTGAGGGCTATCTCCGAGGTTTATGGAACCGATGATGCAGATGAGAAGTTTGTGACTGATTTTGCAGCCGCTTGGACTAAAGTAATGGAGCTTGATCGCTTCGATCTGTAAAAACTAAACACTCGCAATCTTGATTACATGCGGAACTAAGAACGAAAAAACGGCGACATGAATAGTGTCGCCGTTTTTTTATGACGGCAGAAATGCTCGTAGTCGGCTAAAAACTCTCTCTAAGCTCAATTTAGCATTTGCCATTGCAGTCGGTTGCCGTGTTCTGTTTAACTGTGGGTCCTTAAAAATCGCCTAATTTTTATCGCGACATCAATTGAATTAAAACAAAGAGGTCCTAAATGTCAGTAAATCCTACCTATCTTCAAATGTACTCCACTGTCTTAGAAAGTGGAGAATTACGAATGGAGTTAAAAGAACAAGAAACTCCTACACCTAAAGCTAATGAGGTTTTGGTCAGAATAGAGGCGACCCCAATCAACCCCTCTGATCACGGTGTGATGTTTGGATGGTCTGACATGCCTAATGCAAAAACAACAGGAACAGGCAAAGACACAGTTTTAACTGCGCCAGTGTCAGAGCAAGGCTTGCGCGTAATGAAGGCAAGGGTGGGGCAATCTTTAGCTGTTGGTAATGAAGGCGCAGGGATGGTGGTCGCGACCGGCGACAGTGATCTAGCTAAGAGTTTGGACGGAAAAATTGTCGCGGTCATGGGCGGCGGCATGTATGGCCAATACCGTTGCATTGATGCATCTGCTTGCTTGCCACTTTTAGAAGGCGACACAGCGAAAGACGGCGCATCATGCTTCGTTAATCCACTGACTGCACTTTCTATGATCGAAACTATGAATATGGAAGGCCACACCGCGCTTGTTCATACCGCGGCCGCTTCAAATCTTGGTCAGATGTTGAACCGCATTTGCAATGACGGCGATGTGGATTTGGTGAACATCGTACGTAAGGAAGAGCAAGTTGCTTTACTTAAAGGTATGGGTGCGAAGTATGTTGTTAATAGCAGCGCTGAGTCTTTTATGGCAGATTTAACTGACGCTATTCATGCGACCGGTGCGACTCTTGCGTTCGATGCAACTGGCGGCGGAATGTTGGCATCTAATATTTTATCTTGTATGGAAGCTGCTGCTGCACGAACGCCTGGCGCCTACAGTATCTATGGTTCTGTTAAGCACAAGCAAGTCTATCTCTACGGCGGCCTTGATACCTCGGCAACCACGCTTAATCGTGGCTATGGCATGGCATGGGGTGTTGGCGGTTGGTTGCTGCCTAACTTTCTAGCGAAAGCCGGACTGGAGGTGGCTACTCGCTTGCGCACCCGTGTTGCTAACGAATTGAAGACAACATTTGCGAGTCACTACACCAATGAGATTTCATTGGAGCAGGCGCTGCAAGCCGATGTGGTTAATGAATACAACACAAAGGCTACAGGCAAGAAATTTTTGATTTGCCCACAGAAGTAATCACTTTCTGCAATAGTCATTATAGATTTAAGAGGCCGAGAGAAGGTTGAATTCTCCCGGCCTTTTTTTGCGCGCAAGTTATACTACAGAGGCAGTTTGCTTTTGCACTATTTCTTGCGGACTACTCTTTCTTTAACTCCGCGCAGTAGGAGGTAATGGTGCCACTGACTATTGATGTATAGCAGTACTCAAAACTATTTTCGTCCTCGAACCAAAGCTGACCATGTCCACCAAGTGAGTCGATAAACAACCCCTCTGTACCGGTGGAGCGAATGGAGCCATAGACATGAATAGGCTCCGCACCTTTCGCCATATTTGAGAGCCGCGAGGAGCCTATAAACACTTCTCCATCTTGCGCAACAATTGTGAGTGCGAGTTCCACTTCACGGATGATTACACCGCCAACTTGTAATCGGCTTTCATCGAGGTTGGGTGATTCAACTATACGAATATGCCCTTTCCATATACCCGTCATTTCTGGGTATTGTTGAGCGCAAACAGATACAGGTAGGATTAAAGCAAAAAAGCAACAGAAGTATTTAGAAAACGTAACCATCTTCGACCCCCTACAATTTATTACATAGGTTGGGTACTGCAGAACTGCGCCCAATGATACGTGCGCAATCAGTATAGGCTATTCTCTAACAAATGAGACAGGTTTATTTTTTCACTCTGGGCCAGAAAAACCAATCTTCTTCAGTGTTCTTTCTTCTTTTTATGATTATTTCTCTATTGGAGTAATCCAGTGCGAAGATAAGACCTCACCTTGGTGAATATAGAACACCGAATCATCCAGTATTATTGAACGGTCTGAATAGTTTCCAAATGCGAAACCGTGGTCGGGGTCGGTGCCCAAAAGTACCCCAGCTTGGATTATCCCCGAGTCAGAGACTTCAAAGCTGTAGAGACCGCTGTGCGTGAAGTTGTAGAAGGCTGTCGGGCTTGAGGGATCAGATACTCCTGAATCGGGCTCTTTATCATGGAGGCGTACGGGAATAGCGAGACGAGCTGCTCGTGTCTGCGTCGCAGGTAAAAAGGATAAGGCGTGGTGGTCTCTCAGTACTTCCGAATCTGTGCCGCGTTTTCCTAGAACAATTGAATTGACCTCGGCAGGACTGGCTGGATCACTGACATCAAACAAAGCGAGTTTAAGGCCCTGATACCAGGCGCCACGCGCACCATCAAAATCCATAGATGAGTCGTCAAAAACTGCATCCTTACCTATGCCCAAAATTAAAGTGTCACTTATTGGATGCAAATAGTCTGAATACCCCTCTATTTCCAGTTCTCCTGCGATCAGCGGCTTTTCTTGATTGGATAGATCAACAACGTATAGAGGGTCGGTAAGTCTAAACGTAACCAAGTAGCCGCGATTGCCGACGAAGCGGGCTGCATAAATCCGCTCGCCTGGTTTGCCAATACCGTCGATGGTATCAACAATTTGAAGTTCGCCCTCGATATTGGATTCTTTAATTACTGTGAGTCGTGTGCTCGAAGAAGGCCCCCAAGTATCACCCAAGGAAGTGACTATATTTAAGTAGTCACCATTCTCGCCCATGCGAAAAGATTTTTTGTCTTCACTCCAACCAAGATGACCCTGCACCTGGCCTGAGCCCCGGTAATTAATGCTATTACTTGCTAAAGAGAACTTATGAACAGCGGTTGTATGCTCCGGGTTATAGACCAGCAAGTCCTGAGCGAACGAATTGTAATTGCTTTGAGTGGTGGCCAGATAAAGAGAATCCGAGGTCATGTAAAGGGTTTCTGTATTGCCGACAAAGCAGGTGCTTTTGTGCTGCGTGGGAGAGGACAGTGGCATGACGGTGATAGTAATTACAGATGGGTTTTGATTGCGATCAAGAGATTTAGTTGGCAGATAGCAGTTTTCGCTGCTGACCAAATCCTGCACTCGTTTTAGTGAGTCAGTAATTTTAGGTGTTAGCGATGACAACGAGCTAGTCTCTAGGATCAGTGCATTTTGAGCGGCTACTTCTTCGTCGAAGGCATAAGGCTGGTACTCCGACAGGGAAGGGGTGAAGCGTGTTACTAAATAGATGTTGTCACCGATGCGCCTGCTGGATATTAATCGCCCCTCGATGCTAAGTGTTTCAATGGACTGCAAATCCCTAGGCCTGCTAGCGTCAAAAAATTCGAGCTGTGTTTCACTACCTCGCCAGTTCCATATTTCCCTCCAATAGGTATTGGAGTCTTGACCGCCGACTGTTACCAGCATGTCGTTGCCCGCTGTTCGGTCTTGAATGAGATACATTCCCTTTGGGGCCTGAGAGCCTGAAAGCGGAACACTTCCCAATTCTGTAGCTTGCGCCTGACCTGCATCTAACTCGTAGGTGACTATGCAGGTTTGTTTTGAGCAACTGCGAAACGTATACATGTTTGCGCCGTCGGTTTTTACAGTATCGGCTTCATCAACATCTGTTTCTTGTAAGTTGGTCGAAGAAACCCTCGTGGCAGAGGCAGAGGCAGAGGCAGGGGCTTCAGCTGAGGCGCTGTCGTTTGCAGCAGCTGTGGCAAATTGTAAGAACTCAGGATTTGCCGAGCCGGCTTCTAATCCTAGTTTCAGGAAACTCTCCATAGCTGCATCTGAGGTGAACGGATACAAGGTATCAGCGCTTGCATCCTTTACTTGAAACTTGAGTGACTGTGGGGCTGTCACCATTGCCAGTCCCGGGATTTGGTAGCCAGCAAAGATTTCATATTTTCCTGCGCCGAGCGACTGCGTGTCGATGATCTGCATCTGCACTTTCTCGCTAAGGAGCGCTCTGTTAAACGGCTTGAGAGCTTCTGATTCTGGGTTCCATAGCAGCCACTGCTGCTCGCCTTTTTGATACCAAACATCGCCGACCGTTGCAGCCATAAAAAGATCGGCGTTATTGCCTCTATCTTGACTGGCAACGTCGATACTAAAAAAGCCAGTGTAAGTATCATTGTCTAAGAATACGGAGGCAAAGCTGTGAGGTTCGCTAACGGTGATTGAGGCGCTGCGGTCTGCATTAATTAAAGTCCCAGGCAGAGCAGGTTCGCTAGCCTGAACCGGTGAGGTTAAAGAGCAGCTTACAATCATCAGCGCGCTGATGAGCGCTGGCCCAGAGGTAGGGAGAAATCGCGAAAAAGAATAATTAAAAGAACGCATAAGCGACTTCATATGAAGTTAAGCCTCTGTTGCTAATGGCGGCCTTGATAAATAGGCAGCGTGGTTTTGTAGATTGCAATTTAACAGAAAGGGAATCCATCTAAACTTTGATGGAATGTGACCGTGGTTACATTTTTCATAGAAAATTAACTAGGTTAAGAATTTCACGCGGCGTACAAGTATTAAAGAGGATGCAGGCATCTTCGTTTTAAAGCCGATTTAGACCTGCCTGCATAAAACACGCAAGCGGCATAGCTGCACGCTTCCTCTGCCATGCTTCGTCTAATGCTTCATCACTGTTTCATTGTCACGCTGGTATTGGTCTTTTTTTTCGAATTATTTATACGGATGAGTTGATGGAGGATGTGATTAGTATTTTCACTGCTGCTAATTCTGCGTATTATGTTGATAGTTGTATTGATACCTTAAGCTGACACTAATAAAAGGCTTCCATTCCATGGTAAAAAATCTCGACACTCCTTGCGCAGCCACTTGTTTCGACACCTGTTTCAAAACCTTTCTCGGACGTACTCGCGGGGCGATTGTATTCCTCATACTAAGCTGCTTGAGTGGGTTTACTGTTGCTCAGTCTCCTGTCTTGACAGTTAATCACTATGTGGCGGATGTCTCCAAGGCGCCTTCTATGCGAGGCGAGATAGCGCAGCTTTATGTAAGAGAGCGAATGCTGCCAAATACAAAAGCCGCCTCTGGCGATGTGGTGTTGTTTATACACGGTGCCGGGACACCGTCGGAAGTCGCATTCGATGTACCATACGCCGGTTATAGCTGGATGGAATTCTTGGCAAAAGCGGGCTTTGACACGTTTGCTATGGACACCACAGGGTATGGCAGGTCTACGCGCCCCTATGTAATGAACGACCCCTGCAATATGAGCGTAGCTCAGCGAGATCAACTTATTCCGGAACTAGCAGAGATCGGCTGCACGCCCAGCTATGGTTTTGCGGCGACCACAATAGAGTCCGATTGGGATGATATAGATGCGGTGGTGGACTATGTGCGAGCGCTGCGCGGTGTCAACAAAGTTCACATGGTAGCCTGGTCTTTGGGCGGGCCCAGAGCGGCAGGTTATGCAGCCTTGCATCCAGAGAAAGTAGACCGCTTAGTGCTTTTGGCGCCAGCGTATGGTCGTAATCGGCCTGCAGCGGCGCCTTTACAGTTACCTGTACCAGGGCCGGCTTTTAGCAAGCAATCACGGACAGATTTTGACGATAATTGGAACGGCCAAGTTGAGTGTGAAAACCAATACAGCGCTCCCGTAGCGGATGCTGTCTGGCGCGTCATGTTGGAATCAGATCCAGTGGGGGCAACTTGGGGTACGGGCGTGCGCCGCGCACCACGCACGACAGTTTGGGGTTGGGGTCAAGATGTGGTGGCTGCTACCGACCATCCAATGCTGTTGGTGTCTCCAGTTCATGACAAGCAAGTGCCGCCAGAGCGTGTCCGTGAACTATATGAAGACCTTGGTTCAAGCAGTAAAGTGCTGCTTGATCTGGCTTGCTCTTCCCACAATGCTATGTGGGAAAATAATCAAAAAATCCTATTTGATGCTACTAAGCAATGGCTACGCGGTGGCAATGTCGATGGTGAAAGTAATGGAGTGATCCGCAGAGGTTATTAGATAGAGGTAGAAGCAGAATTGATTAGGAGCGTTGTGGCCCTTAAGCACACAGCTCTGTTTGTTATCGTGGGCTGAGAGGGAAGTCCTTGTGTTTCTCGGGGTGCTCCAATTACACTAGCTTCGCTTGCTTTAATGTTTGGATTAAAAGGTTTTCAGTATTGGGTTTTGGTTGATTGAAACTGACCGGTTAGAATTCTGTTGCTGGACCTTTTTTTATTTTGAAGTGGCTGGGAATAACCAAAATAAAAACAAGGAATCCCGCGATGTTAATAAACGCTAATGCTAGTCGAAGCCTTCGAACCTCATTCCTGGCCGTTGCCGGTTTGTTGCTATTGAGCTGTCAGCCAGAATCTTCGGTCAATTCTGCTGAATCTGAGCAAGGTCAAGTTGAGACTGTGGTTTTGGATCAAGAGCCAGAATTTTCGAACTTGCCACCGTCGCCCACCGAGCCTTTTGTGATTAACACCTTTGAAGTAGATCGAGTGAAAGTTGTGCCAATTGCCACGGGACTCGCGAATCCGTGGGGTATGGCATTTCGTGAAAATGGCGACATTTTAATCACCGAGCGCTATACCGGTAAACTCCGTGTAATTAGAGACGGTGAGCTGTTGGCGGCAGATGTAACCGGTGTCCCAGAAGTCTACTCTGATGTTTTCCGCGCAGGTTTAATGGCGGTAGCCGTGCACCCAGATGACGATAAAATTATTTATTTGACCTATACCAAAGCAATAATGCATGAGGGCGAGTCTAACCAAGCGGTAGCTTTAACGCGTGCACGTCTTGTTGAGGATCGTCTCACCGATGTCGAAGAAATATTTGTCGCTAAAGGCGTCGATAGCGCTATCGCCGCATCAGCTTTGCTATTTACGTCGGATAAGAAGCTGCTGATGAGTGTGGGTGGAGCCTATGTTTTTACGGCAACAGGTGAGTATGCTCAAGATCCAGAAGTACATTATGGAAAGCTCTTACGTTTAAATGCTGATGGTAGTGCCGCTGCGGATAATCCGTTTTTCAGCGGTGGCGAATATTTGCCAGAGGTATACTCGCTAGGACATCGTAACCAGCTAGGTCTTGCGTTGCATCCTACCACCGGCGACCTGTGGGCAAGTGAAAACGGGCCTCAGGGAGGAGATGAAGCAAATATTATTCAGTCTGGCGCAAACTACGGTTGGCCGGTAGTATCTTTTAGTCGCCAGTACCGTGGTGACTGGGTATCTCCAACCCCATGGCTTGCCGAATTTGAATCACCTGCTGTGATGTGGTGGCCGTCTATCGCACCGGCAGGAATCACCTTTTACAGTGGCGAGCACTTTCCCAAGTGGCAGGGTAACTTGTTTGTTGCATCCTTGCTTGAAGGTCGAATCCCACACACAGGTCACTTAGAGCGTATTGTCTTTAACAGCCGAGGTGAAGAAATAAGACGAGAAGGGCTGCTGCGCAATCTTCGTCATCGCGTGCGTGATGTTCAGCAAGGTCCTGATGGTTATTTGTATGTTCTTACCGATGAGGTTGATGGCATGCTTGTGCGGTTGGAGCCAGCTAATTAGATAGAGTTCAGAAAAAGAACTGCACATATCTAAGGGGAAATAGGGGTTGATATTTAATCTTTACCTGCGCTTTTTCGTTCTCCTTTATCGAGGCTTCTAAATTTAGCAATAGTTTTAGACAAATCTATGATTCCGATCATAAGGACAAACCAGCCAGTCGATGTCCTAGCCTTGAATTTATTACAATCAAGGCAAAGCCAATGATTATAAAACATCATGATTTGCTCCATGAAATTCCTCAGCTTCGCGCTTAAATTCATGAACTGAAAACAAGCGACAGACATTTCCCCAAACTGTTTGATGGGTATCACGATCTCACTTAGGATATTGGAAACATGAAAGCGGAGGTCAGCCCGGTTTCTACAAAAGCTGATGAGAATGACAAAATGCAGCGAGTCCATCTAAATGATCAGCTGTACAAGATGCTATCTGATTGAGACATAGTTGCGATTTGGCTGTGGGGTATTTCAGACGCCGCGGCTTAGTTTGGATCACCGTGGCCTGGCAGAGAATTAGAATTAGTCGCATTGCAAGCTAGAAAATCTTTTAGCACGCTTTTTAAAGCTTTCTCGTGATCCGATACTCTTATCTAAGCCCGGTCGTGGGACCTAAAACAGCCCTTAGTCAGATGAGATTTAACGTAAGGGCTTGGTTAGGTTTTTTAAGTCGTTTACTTAACTGCCGCTGAGAGAGCTGGCCAACAAGGTCAAAAATGCGCTGAAATTTGCAAAGTCAGTCGAGCCGCTACTTAGTTGTGCTCCGCCGGAGTGGCCGACAGCCCCTGATGATTTTGCCAGGATAGTTTGAACTCCATTTTGTCGAGATTGGAGGTAGGTCTCAATCACTCCAAAATTATTTGCTGTAGAGGTGTCGCTCTGGCG
>JBLHTH010000098.1:0-12322 GCA_047627195.1 Pseudohongiellaceae bacterium
TTAGCAATCAAAGTTGCGTGGTCAATGACGTTCCAAGTAAATGGTAGCCGTCTACCAAATCCGCCGCCGACGTAGCTAAAATGGTGAGTAACATCGGTTTCATCAAGGCCGCCAATTTTAGCGACCCGGCCTCTAACTCCTAATGCATCTTGCGTGCTTGTCCACAAATCTGCTTTGCCATCGTGGAAGTGAACTGTGCAGTTCATTGGCTCCATTGGAGCGTGAGAAAGATAAGGCACGCGATAACTGGCCTCAATTGTGTCGGCTGCACTGGTAATGTAGTCATCTGCATCACCTTGTTCAAAATCTTCTTTGCCATTGCTATTGGCAAGTTCGGCATCAAATCGGGCGGCTATATCCGCGCTCGAAATTGAGTCGTTTTCGGATGTCTCAAATTCAGCCTTAACCAATTTGAGAGCTTCCTTAGCGCGCCAATAACTGTCAGCCACCACCGCTACTGAGTCTTCTAATTCAACAACGCGTTTAACACCCCGGCGAGAAAGCGCTGCGCTGGCATCTACTGACACTAATTTCGTGCCAAATACCGGTGCCATGCGGATAGCGGCATAAAGCATGCCCTCACAATGGTAGTCCAAGCCGTAAGGTGCGGTACCGTCGACCTTTGCTGGAATATCGTTGCGAGAAATTGCTTTGCCCATAATATTAAATTGAGAGCGGTGTTTTAAAGTAGGTTCTGTTGTAGGTTCTAATAAAGCTGCGTCTGAGGCTAGATCGCCGTAGCTAAGTGACTGCCCGCTACTATTGTGTTGCACGTAACTCATTGAAGCGGTGCACTCGTCCACGGGGACATTCCAGCGCTGAGCTGCACATTCGATAAGCATTTGCCGGGCGGCAGCGCCAGCGGTTCGCATAGCTATGTCGCCGGTAAAGCGCACCGAGGAGCTACCGCCAGTAATTTGCAGGTTGCCAATTTCTGCAATTTTAGTTGCGCTCACATTTACCAAACCCATTAAGAAGCCCGGAACACCAGCTTCACCGGCAAACCCCTTAACTAAATCCCCGTTAGCGAATAAGTCGGTGGCTGGGGCTTGTTCGATGTTGACCATCTCCCAGTTAGCATCCATTTCATCGGCTGCCATCATCGCTAAAGAAGTGTGAACGCCTTGTCCCATTTCCGCATGGGGCACATAAATCGTCACTTGGTTGTCAGGGTCAATTTTTAGGAATGAGGTGACATAGTGTTCGCCATTTTTGGCGAGTTCATTGTTGGCTAATCGGTGCTTACTCGGCCGTGTTGCTGAGTATCCTATTAATATGCCGCCGCCAACTAGGGCACTAGACAAAATAAACCGTCTTCTGGAAACTTTCATAAGAGCGCTCCTTTAAGCGATGGCAAGCGAGTGAATCGCTTTGCGTATGCGAGGGTAGGACCCGCATCGGCATACATTAGTAATGCCAGCGTCGATGTCCGCATCGCTTGGATTTGGGTTGCTGGCCAGAAACGACGAGACCGCCATAATCATGCCAGACTGACAGTAGCCACACTGGGGAACTTGATGATCTATCCATGCTTGCTGCACGGCTGAAATATCAGGTGCGCTGTTAATAGCAGTATCGGCAACTGTGCCGCCGGCGGCAAAAGCCAAGCCTTCTATGGTAGTGATGTTTTGTCCTTCTATAGCGGATACAGGCAACACACAGCTACGAACGGCGCTGCCATTTACATGCACAGTGCAGGCTCCACAAGAGGCAATGCCGCAGCCAAATTTGGTGCCGGTCATGCCGAGTTCGTCTCGGATTGCCCACAAAAGTGGCATTTCCGGTTCGATGTCGAGTTCATGCTCAACGCCATTAACTTTGAATTTTGCCATGCTCGTACCCTCTCACTGAAATTAATTCTGCCGACATTTTACGCCTATCCCCGCTATATTGCGATTGCTCAGGAGTTGCTGCTTTTAGGTGGCCCAAGGTATTCGCGGTTAGCTGATTTTTCATGTAAAAATGAGCATAGACGCAGCAACACAAGCAGTGGAAAAATGAAGGGTATTTATGAGCCAGAATCAACCACCACCACCAGCAATACAATTTAAATACAAAGCCTTGGATTCAGTCAGTTTAGGCGCGCCGGCAGATTTAGGCTTGGCTGGCGCAGTTAAAAAAGCAGGATTGAGACGCGTGTTGCTGGTTGGTTCTTCCAGCTTAGCTGCTCAAACCGATAATTTTGCCTCCATAAAACGAGCTGTCGAGGCGACGGGAAGACATGTAGAACTCCAGCCCTTTAGCAAGATCAGGGCCCATACTCCTAGGGAAGATGTTCTGGAAGCCATTGCATTGGCTAATGACTTCGGCGCTGACGTTCTTGTGTCTGTGGGTGGCGGGTCAGTGATTGACGCTTGCAAGGTTGTCCAGCTAGCGCTGGATCAGGGGCTTAACAGCGGCGAGGACTTACTTGAATATGCTCAAGGTAGCGACGGCAGTCGAGGCGCTAAAGCAGGCGATATGACTGTTTTTAGGAGTCCATCAAAGATACGTCAGATCGCCATACCGACAACCTTGTCCGGAGCTGAATTTAGCAATAATGCAGGCGTTTTAAATACAAAAAAATCGATTAAGGAGGGTTATAAAGGGCTGGACCTTTGTCCAAAGGAAATACTCTACGACCCGCAGCTTGCAACACTGACCCCCGAGTGGCTGTGGCTTTCTACTGCCATACGTTCGTTGGATCATGCCGTAGAGGGGTATTGCTCCAAAGATGCTCATCCGTTTGTGCAAGGCCATTTTCTTCATGCAATGAAACTCTTTGCCGAATCATTGCCAAAAACTAAAGCGGACCCACTGGACTTGCATGCGCGCAGTTTGAACCAGCAGGCGGTTTGGCTGGCATGTGCTGGTTTGGGCGACATTTCCCATGGTGCGAGTCACGGTATTGGCTACATTTTAGGAAGCCTTTGTGGGGTGCCTCATGGGTACACATCTTGTGTCATTTTGCCTGCAGTATTGGAATGGAACAGCAAAAAGTGTTCTCAGCAACAGCAGTCGATAGCAACCGCTTTAGGATGCCCAGAAATGTCAGCAAGTCATGCTGTAAAAAACCTTATTGCCAACCTAGGTTTGCCGACCACCTTGCGCGAGGTCGGAGTTCAAGAGTCACAGCTTGCTGAAATAGCTGCCCGCAGCTTCACTCATCCGGTCGTGAGGAATAACCCAAGAACCATCAGTGCCAAGCAAGACATAGAGGAGGTTTTACAATTGGCTTGGTAATCATATTTGTGACGCAGCAGTCAAAATCAGTATCAACTCCTAGGTTACAATTAAGTTTAAAATGGGCCTCTGGGTGTTGTTTAGGGTTTTCAATTAATAGCAGCTATGGGCAAATTAAAATTCGCGTAGAAATCTCTAAGGAGGAGCTGTATGCGTGACCAGGATTCAGGTGCTGCAGGGTTTAGAGCTAGTTTGTTGGCGGCGCTAAACCCGATGTTGGCGGCAGAATTTATACCCAAGCTAACATACTTCGATAGTCGGGGCAGCGGTGAAGTTATTCGATTGATGATGGAGGAGTCGGGCACGTTTTTTAACGAGCGCCGGCTGCACATAGATGAATGGCCAGCATTCAAATCCAATTTCACTTTTTCACAGTTGCCGGTTTATGAAGAAGGCGATATTTTTCTCAATAATGCGGGTGAGATCTACCGTCATCTAGCACAAAAGTTAAATTTATTTGGTCAGACACCGGCGGAGAAGCTTTGCTGTGAACTCGCTCACAAAATACTCGTCACCGCTCAAGACAAGCTTTTCGACCTGTATTTAGATCCCGCCTTCGCTGATGCGCGCTCAACGTTCGAAAAAACCGAATTAGTAGAGACTCTTAAAGAGTTAGAAAATTTTTACTTTAACAACCCTTACTGCACTGGATTTTGGGTGGGTGAAAAAATTTCCTACATTGATATTTTTGCGTGGGATTATTTGGACTCAGTGCGCCCGCTTGCACCTCACGCCTTAGATCGGTTTCAAGGCTTAGCCCAATTCAAGCTGGGATTTGAAAAACGTCCCAATATTAGCGCCTATTTAAATTCTAATCGTCGCCCAGCAACTCTAATGCTATCCTTGTCTTTCTTTGGTGGAACCCCAGAAACCAGCTAGGTTTAGTCATGGCATTACTTCCTTTAGACTTTATTCTCTGTAATCGGCGATGGCTGTCAGTGTTCTTTTTCTTGCTCCCAGTCGCTTTGTGTTCAAAGTTTTCAAATGGCCAGGAAACTTATCCCTCGACAGTGAGGGAGTCTCAGTCAAATTCACAGTTTGTTAGATTTATTGAGGGGGCAGAGCAATGGCAGGGAAGACTGCAGACCTCAATCGTAACCTATGAAAACAAGTCAGGTGCCACTCTTAGTTTAGTATCTGCTATTCATATGGCTGATGAGCGCTATTACGATACGCTTAACGATTATTTTCAATCTCAAGACGCGGTCCTGTACGAATTAGTAGCGGAGTCGAACCAGCGTCCCGCTTTCGGTGAAACGTTCGCAGTGCCTGACGCAGGCTCGCCTGTATCGATGATGCAGCGCGCTATGGCGAAATTTCTCAAGGTTAGCTTTCAGCTGGAACAGATCGATTACACTCAAGCCAATTTTCGTCATGCGGATGTAACTCCGGCGCAGCTCAATGAGATCATGCAATCTAAAAACGAAAATTCGTTTTCTATGTTTTTAAGCTTAGCGCTTGCCCAGTCAGTTTCTCAGACTAAGAGTCGGCCCGAATTCGGGTTGGGATCGCTGGCAATGCTTAGGGCAATGATGACGCATCAGCGAGATTCAGTTGCCAAGTATTTACTTGCTAAAGAGTTGTCTAATGCGGAGCTATCGGCCTTATCTGCTGAGATGGAGGCGCAATTAACCATTCTTGGAGACCGAAACCTTGCTGCTCTGAGGGTGCTAAAAGCCTCTTTGAAAGAGCCCCGAGTGCGTCAATTAAGCATCTTCTATGGCGCGGCCCACATGCCTGGTATTGAAAGAGCTATTGTCAGCGATTTCGGTTTCAAAAAGGTCGGTGAGCAATGGCTAGACGCATGGATAATCCGGTGAATGGGCCGTTATGTACTAATTTGAGGCCAAATGAATGAAAACGTCGCGTTTTGCGGTTGACTCAGACCGTATTAACGGGAAAATATGCGCACGGTTTAATAATCGGGCAACTTTGAGATAAAAGGAGTTGTGGCAGACTGCAGGAAGTTAATCTCTTCCGTGCTCTGCGCTTGGTTAGTAAAACAGTTAGAGCTTTTGAACTTTAAATTAGGTGGATATAAATATGAAAAAATTAGTGAGCGGATTAATAGCATTAACTCTTACTGTTCTTGTAGGTTGCGCGACTAGTGTACCTCCAGCAGTAGGCGTTTGGACTGTAGAAATGAATACACCTCTAGGTGCGTTGCCAGCGACATTGACTGTTAATGCCGATGGCACTGGCTTGATGGTCGCTGATGGATTAGGCGAAGCCCCAATCAGCGGGATCACGTTTGACGGCAATTCGATGAATTTTGAAGCTGAAGTTGATGCTCAGGGCCAAACATTGCTTTTAGAGTTTAACGGCACAGTTGAAGGCGACACAGTTGCTGGCGCATTCGGCAGTGACTTCGGTGACTTCGCAGTAACTGGCACACGTCAGTAAGCTTAGCGTTTTAACCAGCGGCTAGAAATTGGCCACAAAAAAAGGGATCTGCGCCTAGCGTAAATCCCTTTTTTTATGGTTTTAGAGCTGTCTGTGAAGACCACGTCTCCATTGGAATATTAAATCACTCCAAGTCGCAATTGCTCATTAACTAAATCAAGATTGGTTTTGGCGTTGGGGCTATTGGGATGGACTGCGATTAAATCTTCAAACGCCTTTTTGGCTTTGCTGAGTTCATTGCGCTGTAAGTAAACCAACCCCAATCCTGACAGCGCACCAAAGTGCCTAGGTTCTAGTTCAAGCGTCTTTTTGATGTCGGCTTCTGATGCATCTTGTTCGCCTATTAAATAGTTGAGAGTTGCCCTCTTGTTCCACGCTTCCGCGTAGTTTGGGTAGTTGATGGTCAGTTGGGTAAAAACTACCATGGCCTCAGAGACAGCTTGCGCATTCATTCGCTGGGTCCCTAATTGCATAAGGCGTTCAACATCTGGATTGGGGTGTTGCAACCAAATCTCCCAAATCTGAGCTTCTATTTGTCGCAAGCTAGACTCGCCATTTGTTTGCAGCAACTGTTCGAACAAGTCGTCAAGTTTCGGATCGGTATGGTCAGCGTGCAGGGCAAAGCCAAACCAGCCGCAAACGAAAAATATTAGAGCAGGGTGAATGATTGATTTCAAAAGAATTCTCTCAATTCCAAAAGCTCCCAGTATAGCCTTTGCTTGAAGAAAGGCGCCAGCCCAATTGGCTGGCGTCTAAGGGGATAGTCAGAAGCTCGCGGCGGATGCTTTTAACCAATCATCACGGTAGCTGGCGGGGGCTGTGTCGCTGAATAACTGTTTATCAACCATAGGTTCGTATATCTGGTCAAAGTTCTTCAATCCACCATCGCAGCGGCTGAAGAGGTCGCTGGGAGTAAGATCGCTGGGGTTGGAGCAACCCATTGCTGCGCACAGTTCAAGAAAGGCATGCACAGTGGCGTGTTGAAAGTTTTTCACTCTCACTGATTTCTCATCAACATCAACGGCTTTCGCTCTGCTGGGATCTTGAGTCGCGATACCTGTTGGGCAGTGATTGGTATTGCAGGCTTTGGCTTGAACGCAGCCCAATGCCATCATCATCGATCTTGCGGCATTTACAGTATCCGCACCAACAGCAATTTTCTCCAGCATGTCAAAGCCAGTAGCAGTTTGTCCGGAACTGATGATTTTTATGTGGTCTCTAATGCCGGCCCCTACTAATACTTGATTTACGTAATAGGTGGCCTCTAGGCAGGGCGTGCCTAGGCGATTCGAAAATTCTACAGGCGCAGCTCCAGTGCCGCCTTCTGCGCCATCAACCGTAATGAAATCCGGATAAATTTCGGTTTCTAACATCGCTTTAACAATGGCCAAGAATTCAGTTTTTTTGCCTAGGCAAAACTTGAAACCAACAGGCTTGCCTTCACTAAGTTTGCGCAATCGAGCGACGAAATCCAGTAATCCCTTGGGTGAATTGAATTCTGGATGCGTTGGCGGCGAGTTAACAGTTTCGCCAACACTCACTAAACGAATATCGGCGATTTCCTGGGTCACTTTCTCACCCGGCAGTACACCTCCATGGGAAGGCTTGGCGCCTTGAGAAAGTTTTATCTCGACCATCTTCACATTGTCTAGATTTGCACGTTCAGCGAAGGCTTCGTCATTAAAGCTGCCATCGGGGTTGCGGCAGCCGAAGTAACCGGTGCCGATCTGCCACACGATGTCGCCACCGTGTTTTAAGTGATGCCTGCTCATGCTGCCTTCACCGGTGTTATGTGCAAAGCCCCCCAAAGAGGCACCTTTGTTAAGCGCTTCAATTGCAGGAGCGCTGAGAGCACCAAAGCTCATGGCTGAAATGTTCAGACGTGATGCAGTATAGGGTTGGTTACAATCAGGCCCTCCAAAAGTCACCCTGACGGAATCCTCCTCGACCTCGGTAGGCCGCATGGAATGCAGCAGGCTTCGGTATCCGTCTGCCAATATGTCCTGTTCGGTGCCAAAAGGGAGGGTGTCGCTAGCGCCCTTCGAGCGACGGTAAATTAAATTACGGCGTTCACGGCTAAAAGGTTTCTCTTCAACATTGTTGGCTATGAAGTATTGCTGAATCTCCGGGCGAATGTATTCCAGAAGATACCGAATATTTGCCAATACTGGATAGTTACGGCGCAGGTTGCTGACGCAGAAGAAAATTTCATAGCCGCCTTCAAGCGTCCATGCGAGTAATATCAAAAAGGCAGTAACCTGAATTGGCGCAGAGGTTAGCGCTGACCAAGAAAGGTCGCCGCCGGTTGTCATAAACAACCAAACGGCACTTAAAGGCATGAGGACAAGAGCAATTAGCCAGTAAAGGCGGACGATAGGGGGCATGACTTTTCCTTTTATTATTGCATTATTGCCGGTGCCCTAATGGAAGTCTAAAAATTCATTACTAGGGTAACTGACGTTGCAGTATCAGTTTTTTCGCGGCCTATGGGCACTTCGGATTGGTGTTTTACATTGAATGTGAACTTTAAAGACAGGTTTTCCAGTATATTTGTTTCAATACTGCTTTCTAATCGATAAATACTTGTTTCATCTCCCGCTTCAACACTGAGCAATTGATTAAACAATGCATTCTCAGAGACATCCCACTTATAATCTCCAGCTAGTCGCAAGATCACTTCATCAAAATTGTCTTCTTCACTCAACGAGCGCCTTGCACCAATACCCGTAGTAACACTTAAATTCATATTGTCAGTGTCAGTGAGTAAGCTTCTGCCGTAGTTAATCGATGCATCGGTTTGGCTATCATAACCACTAAACCTGTCATCTTCGTAGGCAAGCCTGCCCTCGACGAAGCTAACCTCGCTTAACTGGTAGTCAGCTGATCCGATAGTATAAAATCTTTGTGCAGTGAGTTGGTTTTGTCTTGATGACCTAAAGGCATCTACCGACCATGCATAGTCCCATGCATCTTTGATCAGCTCGACCCCGCCCTTAACTTTAAAGCTTTCGTCTTCGGTATTACCCGTTGTCTGGATTATGCCAAGTTCAAGCTTACTATTAAGGCCATTCTCTCTTTGTGCAAAAGATTGCGTGCTTAAAAGTGCTGCCAGAATGCTGCTGCCCATTAGAATTCGGTTTTTCATTGTTATGATCCTTTTCTGTGGTTTGCGACTTAGTCGCCATTGCTATAGTTTCGCGAATATCGATAGACAGTTCGTTAATACTTGATGTTTTCGGCTTCTATCTCTAGCTCTATAGCTTGGATACCAGTCAGTGGTGAGTAATAGGCAACTCTTCTGGAATTGGGCGTTTTTTTGAGGTATAAGTCTCACGTATTCTCCCTTCTTAACTTTGGCGAATTAAATCCCGCACGGCTTGGGCGCTAGATCTGCTAGCTGGCCATTGGCTATGTGTTAGTGAATTAATTCGAGGTTTCTTGGGAGCCTTAATGGTTCCTGTTTGAGGCCTGTGGTGTTTTCTATTGGACACGCGTTCGGAGCCTATTCGGAGCCTATTCGGAGCCTATTCGGAGCCTATTCGGAGCCTATTCGGAACTACAACGATCCAATGAAAACTCTGTACTTACTTCGTCATGCAAAATCTAGCTGGGACGATCCCGATCTTAAGGATTTCGAGCGACCTTTAAATGCCCGAGGGCTAAGGGATATACCGGTCATGGCTGATCGGTTTAACGCACGTAACGGCTCCATAGCTTGCATTGTGTGTAGCCCAGCCATGCGCACCAAGACAACTGCTAGATTGTTTTCTGAAGCCGTGGCTTTTAAAGGCGAAACCATTGTTAGTAATCCCGAGCTTTATTTCGCTGGGGTGGGTATGTTTCTCAAGGCCACTAAGCTAATGGATGGGTCTTGCAGCTCGGCAATGCTGGTTGGTCACAATCCAGCTATTACAGAGTTTGTAAATGCCATGACCGGCGAGAAAGGCGAGGCAATCGAGAACATTCCTACCTGCGGCCTGGTGCAGATGGAGCTCCAAATTGATGATTGGGCTGATGCATCTCTAGGCTCAGCACGACTAATCGAGTTCGATTTCCCTAAGAAGCAGAGCTAGCAACGATGCTGACAGCATTTTTAAGAATTACAGTGTTAGCGAGCTTGTTGCTGATAGTTTCATGCAGGCAGGACGCGACCAAGGCAGACCTTGATGCTGTGAGTTCGGGGCTAAGATCTGCACCCGAGTTAAGGTTAATATCAGGATCTGTTGATTCGACGCGCTGGTATTCATCAAATCAGCTTGAGCTAGGCGCGCAGGTGTTCGCAAGTAATTGCTCGGATTGTCATGGGCAGCGGGCACAAGGGCGTTTTGATGACTGGAAGCAGAAGTTGCCCGATGGTTCATTTCCGCCACCACCGCTTAACGGCAATGCTCATGCGTGGCATCATCCTCTTTCGATATTGCTGGGTGTGATTAACCAGGGCGGTGTTGCTTATGGTGGCAAAATGCCTGGTTTCGAAGCTAGTCTAAATGAGCAAGAAAAGCTGGCGGTGATCGCCTATTTTCAGGATTTTTGGAGCACACAAACTTATGATAACTGGTTACAAATGGGTGGCATTAATTAGAGCGGCAATGTCCGCAGTAGTTTTGCTGATCTCTAGCTCTGTTTTCGCTCAACTGGAAAACCCGCAGTGGCAATCTAAATTATATTCAGACCATGAGCTAGTGGGAATTTTGTGGGATGTAAAAAAATCTTTGGCAATTCCCACTGAAAATTTTATCGCTGAATTAGAGGGGGCCGGTTACCTTTTATTGGGTGAAAAGCATGATAACCCTGACCACCACACTTTACAGTTGCTAGTAACTAAAGCTGTTTTGGAATCCAACAAGCTTTTCGCGCTGAGTATGGAAATGATGGACTCCACCATCCAGCCCAAGTTGGACCTTATTAGCGAGCAGGATTTCAGCTCGCTGAATGATTTAAAAAATTATTTAGAATGGGACAGTGACGGTTGGAATTGGGATTTCTACTCTCCTCTAATTCAGCTGGCAGTCAATGCCTCTGTTCCAATCTATGCTGGCAATATAAGTAGAGATGCTATGCGCGATGTTTATGCTGCAGATGGGCCCTCAGCGTTGCAAAAAATTGTAGGCACACAAGTAATGAATCAATTGATCAAGGATATTGATGCAAGCCACTGCGGTCTTCTTCCGGAGTCGCAGTATCCGCCAATGGTTGCAGTCCAACAGGCGCGAGATTCGGCGATGGCAAACAGCTTGCCGCAGCCGCAGCTTAATCGGTTATCTGTACTGATTGCCGGCAATTATCACGCCCGCCAAGATTTGGGCGTGCCAAATTATTTGCTGGCACGAGAGTTGAATTTGGGTGGTGATGAAATTGTATCCTTAGCGTTTATGGAAGTCAGCGAAGAACGACCGAGCGCCAGCGATTATGTCGAAAGTACGGCTGGCGTGAGTGCCTATGACTATATCTGGTTTACCCCAGCAATAAGTAATGAAGATTATTGTGCTGCTATGGTTAAGTAGTTGATCAGGTAAGCGGCTAAAAAAAGATTAGGTAAGCTACCAAATAAACGGCTGCAGGTGAGAAGCTCTGTGGTGTTGTGTTGCCAAAACGTGAAGAGAGCTTAAATGAAAACTTGTTGGCAAAACAAGATAAGTATTTTCCGGCCACGTGCACATCCTTGTGACACGACAGCTAGCCGGAATTCTCAAAGTGAGAACTTGTTGAGCGTCAATACTGCACTCTTAAATCTCAGTGTAGGTTAAAATTGAAATATTAATAGGTGTTTTTGTGTCTATATAAGCGATCTACGAGCTGAGTTGATATTGAACTTAACTGGAAATCCATACACACTAACCTCTGATTTTCGAGAAAGTCCCTTTATGATAGTTAGCAGTAATAAACATAAAATTGCGGGGCCATTATTGGCATTCATAATGACGTTGCTAGCATTTGCCCTGCCACTGACGTTGAACGGGCAAGTGACCGTCCCTCAGTTGCAAGATGTACCCATAGAAACTGATGACGGCGGTGAATTTAATTTTGTTCGTGTCGCCTTCGACACCTTTTACAGTCGAGGTGGCTTCGGCTTTGGACCATGGTCAATCGATTTTCCTGACGCCGACAGAAATTTTTTGCGTGGGGTCTCAAGACTTACCAATATTCGTGTGATGAGCGAGCCTATCGTGCTGCGCTTTGATGATCAGAAAATTTTTGATTATCCCTTTCTCTACATGCTGGAGGTTGGGCAGGGGGGAGGCATTCAATTGAGCCCGGTTGAGATACAAAATTTGCGGGAGTACCTTTCACGGGGTGGTTTTCTGCTGATTGATGATTTTTGGGGGCAGCAACAGTGGGATAATTTCTATGCGGCTTTTAGCCAGGTGTTTCCGGATAGAGAAATCATCGAGCTTTCGTCAGATCATGAAATCTTTCATGTCTACTATGACATTGATGGCCCAACAATGATTCCTGCTTTGTATCGATCGGATGAATTCGGGGAACAAGGTATCGATTTTGCCAGCAATCATGCGATTCTTGATGACGAGGGGCGGGTGATGGTACTGATCAACTGGAATTCGGATATGGGTGACGGCTGGGAACATACTTATCACCCTGATTATCCGACTCGCTATGCGAATTCAGCTTACCGCTTGGGCATCAACTACTTAATGTACTCAATGACGCACTAGGCTAGTGCTGCTCTTTTAGATAC
>JBLHTH010000099.1:0-12275 GCA_047627195.1 Pseudohongiellaceae bacterium
TTAAACGCAATAACCTCCGACTACTTGATAGGCAAAACTACTATCAAAGATGAAAGTCCGCATAAGGTGGACGCAGTTGTTGAAAGCTAAATCATGTTAATCCGTCAATCTTTCCCGGTAATCATTATCACTCACTTTGAGAAGAGGGTTAAATAACCCTAGCGCAGTCAAAGTCCGCGATGTTGGAATCAGCATTGATTCCATTTTTTTTGTCAGCCGTATTCCTGCTCTCTTAATCATAATCTTCTAAAGATAGCTTGAGCAGGTTAAGAAACAGCTTCTGAGGTTAAGATAAAAGAAGTGCCTAATTTTTTTATAACCTACAAACATCTTCACTATTTCCGGTAATCTTTATTACCGGAAATAGTAGAATAGTGTAGATATTAGGTGATTTTGGGCAATTCTGTTGAGATTCAGCGTTTTAGCACTGCTTAAGCGATTCTTGATCAATCCCTAGTTTCCCTCATCGTCACCAATTCTTCAGCTAAGGTTGGATGGATTCCAATGGTGTTATCAAAGTCAGCTTTGGTTGCTCCACAATTCATAGCCACAGCAAAACCTTGGACGATCTCTCCTGCATCAGCTGCAACCAAATGCATGCCAATAACACGGTCGTCACTGCGACTGACTATGAGCTTGGCGAATGAATACTCATTACGTCCACTAAGTGTATGCTTTAGCGGTTTCATTTTTGCCGTGTAGACATCAATATCCAAGCCTTTGGCGATGGCTTGTTCTTCGCTAAGGCCTACCGTTGCAATATTTGGATGACAGAACACTGCTGTGGCGATGTTCTCGTAGCTCAAATCTTTCTTAGGGCCACCAAACAGCCGTCTCGATACAATTTGACCTTCTGCAAGAGCTACCGGTGTTAGCGCCATACGCTCGATAACATCGCCAACCGCATAAATACTTGGCTCGGTGGTTTGGAATTCCGCGTTAACCTTAATGCCGCCCGAGGGTGACAATTCCACATTAACAGTATCCAAACCAAGATCCGATGTCATGGGTGCGCGGCCGGTAGCTGCCAACACTTGGTCTGCTATAACTTCAGCTCCTGATGTAAGATTCACCCTTAGTCCATTGTTTTCTTTAGATATAGAGGCTATATCATCATTGAGCACTAGATTGACATGGCGACCAATTTCTTCGGTGATAAAATCTCTAATTTCTTCGTCAAAGCCACGCAGCAGCTTGTTACCGCGGTAGACAAGGGTGGTTTCAACGCCTAACCGAGCAAAAATACTGGCAAACTCCAGTGCTATGTAGCCCCCGCCTTGCACAACGATGGCTTTGGGAAGTTTGTCAAAGTAGAAGACTTCGTTGGAGGTTACGGCATGTTCGTGACCGGGATATTGAGGTACGCGGGGCCATCCGCCAACGGCTAGCAAAATGTGTTTTGCTGTAACGGTCTGATTGTCGACCGAAATAGAATTAGGGCCTGTAATTCTGGCCCGGGATTCAAATATTGTGACATTATTGGACTTAAGTATTTTCTCGTAAATCCCATTTAATCTATTGATTTCAATATCTTTGTTTGCGACTAAAGTAGACCAGTTAAAGTCGGGTGCCCCGCTTTCCCAGCCATAGCCCGCGCTGTCTTGAAAGTCATCATGGAAATGCGCCGCGTAGCTGAAGAGCTTTTTAGGAACGCAGCCCACGTTGACGCAAGTTCCACCGAAATAACGCTCCTCTGCAATGGCAACTTTAGCGCCAAGCCCTGCTGCAATTCGGCTAGCCCTTACACCGCCAGAACCGGCGCCTATAACAAAAAGATCATAATCAAAATCAGACAATTTCCTGTATCCTTAGTCAAGCTTACAAAATGGTGAAATCCGCATGAAGCGGCATTATGCACTAGCGTAGAAGCACAGGACAGTCACCAACCATGCAATCGTCTTTGTTTGACAATGCGCTTTCAAATAGCGACCTTGAGAGCCATGATTTAGGCAATGCTAAAATTGATGAATACCCTGCCGCCTTTGAATTTAACCAAGCCCAAGACCTCATAGATACCTTGATAAATGAAATTCCTTGGCATCAAGATTCTATAGTCATCGCTGGAGCACCCAGACTGGTGCCTCGTTTACAGTGCTGGATGGGAGACGCCGAAAGCCGGTACGGCTACTCCGGTATAGTCCTGTCGCCAGAGCCGTGGTCTGAGGTTGTCACGCGAATCAAGCGTCGGGTGTTCGATCTCACTGGCTTGAGTTTTAACTCAGTCCTGCTTAATTACTACAGAGATGGCAATGACAGCGTAGCCTGGCATGCTGATGATGAGCGAGAGCTTGGTCAGGATCCCGTTATTGCCTCGTTGAGTTTAGGTGCTGAGAGAGACTTTGAGCTATGCCCTAAAAACTCATCAAGTCGCGCTGTTAAAGCACGGGTGAAATTAAGACATGGCAGCCTTTTAGTAATGGGAAAAGGAATGCAAAACAATTGGTTACACCAAGTTCCTAAAGCTAAAGGTGTAGATGGGCCTCGCCTTAATCTCACCTTTCGGAATATAAATCCAGTGCTGTAGGTAGCTTCAGCGCTAATTAAAAGGTCAGAATGGAAAAGTTTGAAGCTTGCGTAATTGGAGCGGGGGTTATTGGCATTGCCATCGCCCACGCCCTTTCTCTTAATAAAGATATTAATCCTGAGAAGATCTTACTGCTTGATTCTAACGCAAGCTTTGGCCAAGGTATCAGCAGCAGAAACAGTGAAGTCATTCATGGCGGCCTTTACTACCCTCCAGGCAGTTTAAAAGCTCAGCTGTGTATACGCGGCAAGGCGCTCCTTTACGAATACCTCTGCGCTAACGGTATCGCCCATACCCGCTGCGGAAAGCTAATTGTGGCTCAGCATCACCAGCAAGAACAACTGCTAGAGTTGCTGGCTAACGGGGCTCAATCCGGAGTCGATGATTTAGAAATACTAAGTAAATCCCAACTTATTCTTAAAGAGTCATCGCTAAGTGCTTATTCTGCAATACTTTCTCCGTCTACCGGCATAGTAGACAGTCATCACTACATGCATAGCCTCTTAGACAAGGCTCAACAAAGAGGTATCATCTTTGCGGCAAATAGCCGTGTAAGTGTTATCAAGCCTGGCACTGTCGGCTTTGAGGTATCGCTACAAGCGCGAGAAACCAATCAAGCTGAGCCAACTGAGTTTACCTTTGAGAGCGCTATGCTGATCAATAGCGCAGGCTTGTCCGCAGATGCAATAGCTCATACAATCATAGGCTTAGAGAAAGAACTAATACCAAAAGTTTGGTTGTGTAAGGGTGACTATTTTAGCTATAGCGGAACCAACCCCTTTGCCCACTTGATTTATCCTTTACCTGAGGTAAATACCGTTGGTTTAGGGATTCACTGTACGATGGATTTAAATAACCAGCTTCGGTTTGGGCCTGATGCGGTCTACGTATCAAGCGAAAACTATGCAGTTGAGGTAAGCAAGCAAGAGCAGTTTGCCATCGCAGTGCAGCGCTATTTTCCAGGCCTAAAGTCAGATCAGCTTCAACCTTCATATTCTGGGATCAGGCCAAAGCTTTCTGGGCCGGACGAACCCGCGCGAGACTTCGTTTTTCAAACCCAAAATGAGCATAATATTAAAGGTTTAGTTCAGTTATTTGGCATGGAATCTCCTGGACTCACGGCGAGTCAGGCTATTGCTGAACATGTCACTGAGCTGTTGGGTTTATCAGTTTAAAAGCTAGCGTTTTATCTCATGAATCAAGAAACGCACCTATTTACTGGCATTACTCATAGTATGGGCTTTACTTAGTCTAGAAGATAATTTCATTGCACCCTGCAAAGATTTTACTTCTATGGATTTGTTATCAGATAGGTTGAAGCTCTAACTAAATAAGGTTTCTTATTTCTGCTCTTACATTTCTTTAATATGTTATTCCTATTGTATTAGCCTGAAGCCTGCCCCGGCTCCAGGCTTTTTTTTGCCTATTCAAAGCGGTTTTGCCACTGTCGAAAAGAAAGCCCTGAAAAAAGAAGCAAAAACGCAGATGTAATAAGGTGACGGTAGGTGGCACGGGAACTAGGTAAGGCGCAAGCTAGGTTTTAGAGCACCATCTAAATCAGTAGTCCTCAGCTGAGAGGGTGCTTATCAGAGTATGACAATCAGAGTGTGTTGGTCGCTAGATCCGAATCTAGCTGGCCCGCTAGTATGCTTTCAATTCGAGTTTTTACAGCCGCATCCGGATCGCAGAATTGAACACCAATACCTCTTACCCGCGCGCCCTGTGCTCGAGCAGGCGTCACCCAGACTACTTTTCCTGCTACTGGGAGCTTCTCAGGTTCTTCCATCAGCTTTAGTAGCATGAAAATTTCACTGCCGATTTTGTAGTCCTTATTTGTAGGTATAAACAAACCGCCATACTGGATAAATGGCATGTAGGCGGCATAGAGAACCGATTTGTTTTTTATTGTAAGAGATAGAATCCCGTGACCGGCCAATGTAGAACTCTCTTCCTTGAGATTGAAGGTTTTTGCCAACCGAAACAGTGCTTCAGCACCTCCCTAGCGCTTTTTCGCAGATATCTATCAGTGCGTGAGTCTCTGTGATTAGCTAGGGCTTTACAAAAAGCTTAGTCCATTGCCACAGCAATGACTCCATAATTAGCTGTGGATTAGGATTAGAGCCGCTCATTAGCTGATGCCGCCCTTTAACCAGCTCCTGCTGGTAATTGAGCAATATCACGCTCAAGTTTCGACATTCGATACCGGTACTGCGTAGCCGGGTACTCAGTGCATTAATTGCAACAGAGGCACTTAGCGGTTCAGCTTCAGTAAGAAGGCCTTTAATTAATATAGACGAAACTTCAATTAAATACCCAATTGAAAGCAGTTCGCCAATTTTTGATGCCTGTACCACCCCGGATCGTAATTCTGTCGATGAGCTAAACAGGATTGATAAAACTTGTATCATTGCCCCGTAACCTTCAATGCCGCTTTTACTATCTTGGGTAAAGGCTAACAGCGGTTTATTGGCGAATGTTGACGCTAGGGCTGCTTTATCTCTGTCTTCGGGTAGCTCTTCGAGCAGCCACTGCGAAGATTTTTCTGTTGAAGGGATAGAAAACTGAAGTCGCTGGCAGCGACTTCTTATAGTTGCTGATAGCGCGCCGGGGAGATCGGTTATCAAAAAAAGGAACGTAGTACCGGTTGGCTCTTCTAGGGTTTTTAGCAGGGCATTGGCAGCAGAGTTGTTTAAGTTGTGAGCTCGATCGAGGACAACAACTTTGCCACTGCCAGCATGACTACTCTTATTAACAAAATTTGAAAGCAAGCGAATCTGGTCAATCTTAATGTCGCGGCTACCCTCTTCTGGTTCGATAATAATTAAATCTGGTAGCGATCCGCTCACCGCCATCCTGCAAACCGAGCACTCACCACAGGCATCTTCTGATTCTTTATTTAGACAAAGCAGTGCAATAGCGAATTTCTCAACAAATAATCTTTTGCCTAGCCCCTGATCGCCTTGCACTAAATAAGCATGCGCCAACTGGCCTGCTTGTTTTTGTTGCATGAGTTGTGACCACTGCGGTGCATGCCACGGAAGTGGTGTTAGGCTCAGCAGTTTTTGGTGATTATCCAAGGAGAGTTTGCTCAATTGTTTTCTCTGATGAAGGTCATTAAGTGCTCAGTGACATCATTGCTAACAGCATCGATAGACCGCGATGCATCTACTATCTTGCAGCGCTCGGGTTCTTGGTTAGAGATAGTTAGATAGGTGTCACGGACTTTTTCAAAAAAAGCAGTTTTTTCAATCTCAATCCTATCTAGCTCGCCTCGGTTTTTTGCCCGGGTTAGGCCAATCCTAGGATCCAAATCCAATATTAAAGTGAAGTCTGGGCGCAGTGATCCCTGAGTTAGATTTTCAAGTAAAGAAATGGTCTTTGAACTTAACCCTCGCCCTCCTCCTTGATATGCGTAAGTTGCATCGGTAAACCTATCGCAGAGCACCCACGTACCGATTTCTAGCGCAGGTTTAATAACAGTTTCAAGATGCTGTGCTCTCGCCGCAAAAACCAATAGTAGTTCACTTAGCTCGCAAAGCTTTTCCTCATGATGTTCTAACAGCAGCGTGCGAATCTTTTCCGCTATTAATGTTCCACCCGGCTCTCTTGTCGCAATAAAGTCAATATTTCTATTTTCTAAAATTTGCTTTATGGACTGAAGGTTAGTGCTCTTACCAACACCCTCGACACCTTCGATAGTTAAAAACTTTCCTTTCACAATATATCCTGTTGTTTTTAATGGGCACTAATTTTGGCTAGTTTAATTTCTGTTTATCAAGCGGGCCACCGCTTGATTATGTTCTTGGAGGCTGCTTGAAAAATAATGGCTGCCGTCGCTTTGGGCAACAAAATAAAGGTAATTAGATGACTCAGGATTTAAACTGGCATGTATTGAGTCAAATCCAGGTAAAGCAATAGGTGTTGGTGGCAGTCCATTTACCCTGTAGGTGTTATACAGAGTAACCTTTTGAAGATCGGCCTTTCTGATGTCTCCGTCATAAGTTTCACCCATCCCGTAAATAACGGTAGGGTCTGATTGCAGCCGCATTCCAAGTTCAAGCCTGCGGATAAACACACCCGATATATGGCCGCGCTCGCTGCTGGCAGCAGATTCTTTTTCAATAATAGAGGCCATAATCAAAGCTTCGTAAGGAGTTTTATAGGGCAATGCACCTAGCCTTTTTTCCCACTCACTTTGAAGAATGATTTCGAGGCGGGCACTTGCTCGCCTCACTAGGTCAAGGTCGGTGCTTCCCGCCGTGTAAAAATACGTATCAGGAAATAAAATACCTTCCGTATTTTTAAAAGTCGATGAGATCTGTGCAAGCATTTCAGTTGAGTTTAATCCTCGCAATACGCTGACAATCTTATTGCTACCTTGAATAGCATCAAGTGCTTCGTTAAAGGTCCAGCCTTCAACGAGTGTCACTCTGTATTGTAGAGTTTCTCCGGCAACCATTTTGTCGATTAGCGAAGCGGCGGTGAGCCCATTATTCAGCTCATATTCACCAACTTTGATTGAGTTCTCTGCGCCCTTGATCCGAGCGAAGAGGATGAGAAGCCGAGGATAAGAAAATAAACCTAAAGACTCAAGGTCGCGACTCACCTGCCCGAGTGAGCTGCCGGGGCCTACTTCAAAAATGACAGAAGATAGGGCAAGGGGTTCAGTGGCAGCTTGGGTAGAGCTATTAGCAAGAGTAAGAGGCGTGTGCAATATAGTAAAAGCAAGCCAGAATGCCAACAGACAGCTGATCCCAGCGACCACAACCACTGTAATTAAGAGTCTAAATTTTAGGCTGCTAAGATGAGGCAAATACTTCATTTTGTAATTGTATTGCCTGTTGGCAAAAGCCTCCGATTGGCCAGTGCTTTACCCTATCACCTTGGATAAGTTTAATCACTGGAGATACACCAAACACACTATTACAGAGAATAACTTCATCCCCATTAAGAACGTCATCGATGGTTAGCTTTTGAGTATGGATGGGATGGCCATCCCTAGCTAAAAGTTTGCTAATTTCCATCAGCATGATGCCCTTAACCCCGCTAAGGCTAAGGTCTGGAGTTAAGACATTGCCATTACTAAACACTAATAGATTGCTTTTTGTTGCTTCGATCACATTGCCTTGTATATCTAGGCAGAGCCCTTCGTAAAAACTTTCGTCTAATTCAGCGCTCGCCAGTACCTGATCTAGTCTATTTAAATGTTTAACACCTGCCAAAGCTACACTCTGAGAAAGTCGGTGTTGGCACACAGTAATACATACCCCCGGTATTCCTTCGCCGTTAGAGTTTGGGCTGCTCGGTTCAAATAATTGGATGATACGGGTAGCGCTTGGCTCAAGGTTTGGTTTGTAGCCTCGTCCCCCTTCACCGCGAGTTATGATGATTTTGGCAACTCGATTGCCTTGCGCATGATGCGAAAGTTGCAGTAACTCAGTTGTGATGAGGTCCGCGTTAAAGCTTATTTTAAGTAACTTACAGGCAGATTCGAGGCGAGCCAAGTGCTGAGTCAGTAAAATGGGCTTGCCGTCAATGACAGCGAGAGTTTCGAAAGCACCGTCTCCGTAGAGAAAGCCGCGATCCATCACGGAAATGCTGCTGTTAGGGGAGCCATTTATAAGCGTTTGCATGACCTGTCCGTCAGTCCCTCTACAAGCATGAGGTTTGAAATCTCTGTTCTTCAGCGCAAGAGAGTTATTCGAAGCGAGAGAAAATTAAGCAGCCATTAGTACCACCAAATCCGAACGAATTGGATAGTACATTGCTAAGCACAGCATCGCGGCCAGAATGGGGTACATAATCTAAATCACAGCTTTCTTCTGGGTTGTCGAGATTTATGGTTGGCGTGACTACTTGGTTCTTTAAACTCATCACAGACACGATGGCCTCTACTGCGCCGGATGCACCTAAAAGATGGCCCATCATAGATTTGCTAGAACTCACGCAAAGCTTCTTTGCATGGTCTCCAAAAACTGACTTTATTGCTTGCGTCTCTGCAATGTCTCCTGCCAATGTAGATGTGCCATGAGCATTAACATAATCAATTTCAGTGGCATCGATATTGGCACTTCTCAATGCATTGCGCATGCATAAAGCAGCACCGGCACCGCCTACCGATGGCGCTGTCATATGATAGGCATCGCCACTCATACCGAAGCCGGTTAATTCGGCGTAAATCTTGGCGCCGCGCCTTTTGGCATGCTCGAGCTCTTCTAAAACCATCACCCCCGCGCCATCACTGAGCACGAAACCATCTCGATCTTTATCCCAAGGACGGCTAGCACCTTGTGGATCATCATTTCGACTAGAGAGCGCTCTGGCGGCCGAGAAACCACCTAAGCCTACATTAGTCGTGGCCATTTCAGCTCCACCCACCAGCATTATTTCGGCCTGCTGATTTGAAATCATGTTAGCAGCTAGCCCTATATTGTGTGTGCCTGTGGTACAGGCTGTTGTTACAGCAAAATTAGGTCCTTGCATGCCAAACCGGATAGATAAGGTTCCCGCAATCATATTAATAATGGAGCCTGGAACGAAAAATGGAGATACTTTGCGGGCACCGGAATCGCGTATTTGAAATGCTGTAGATTCAATATTAGTTAAACCACCAATACCTGAACCGATTGCGACACCGGCCCTCTCTGAATCCCATTGGCAATCTGCTAAACCGCTATCGTTAAAAGCCTGAACACCGGCCGCGACCCCATATTGCATGAATATGTCCATGCGGCGTGCTTCCTTAGCCTCCATGAAATCGCTTGCGTTAAATTCTTTTACCGAACCGCCAAAGCGAGTACCGAAGTCGCTTACATCCATATGATCGATTGGATTTATGCCACTAACACCATTGGTTAGCGCGGCCCAGGCGGTATCAACGTCGTTTCCGACCGGTGATACCATACCTAACCCTGTGACTACGACTCGTCTAGCATTCAAAACTCTGTCTCCTGGTTATTTTTTCATACACCATATACACAAAAGCTACCCTAGATAACTCTAGAGTAGCTTTTGATAACAGCATATTTGGGGTATTACAGGTTGTTATTAATATAGTCGCAGGCTAGCTGGACTGTAGTAATTTTTTCAGCTTCTTCGTCTGGAATTTCAGTTTCAAATTCCTCTTCTAAAGCCATCACTAGTTCGACGGTATCTAAAGAATCAGCGCCTAAATCTTCGACAAATGAAGCAGAAGGTTTTACTTCGTCTTCTTTTACGCCAAGCTGTTCACAGACAATTTTTTTTACGCGCTCTTCAACTGTACTCATATTTTATATTAGCTCCCAATGCTTTGTATCTAAAGGCTTTTCTTTAACTGTTAAAACATGGTAGCCGCGCAGCTGACTATCCACGTAAATTAGATTCGGAAGTCTACCCCTATTTATTCGTCTTGTAATGCCTAAATTGAAATATTACCTTTTATTATGGTTGTTTCAGCTGTTAACGTTGGCATAGAACAGCTTTAGCCCATATACATGCCGCCGTTCACATGCAAAGTTTCACCTGTCACATAAGCTCCCTTATCTGAAACCAGAAACCCGACAGCGCCTGCTATTTCTTCTGGTTGGCCAAGGCGAGCTAGGGGTATTTGTGATAACAGCGCCGAGGTTTGAGCCTCCGGCAAATCTTTTGTCATGTCGGTTGCAATGAATCCAGGCGCGACTGAATTTACAGTAATGCCTCTGGATCCGATCTCTTTTGCCAGAGACCGTGTGAATCCTTCTATGCCTGCCTTAGAAGCGCAATAGTTAGTTTGCCCTGCGTTGCCACTAGAGCCAACCACTGAAGAAATGTTCACAATCCGCCCAAAACGCGCTTTCGTCATTCCTTTAACCGTGGCTTTGCAAATTCTATACATTGAGCCAAGGTTGGTGTTGATAACATCTTCCCACTCCGTGCTCTTCATTCGCATCAACAAATTATCTCTGGTAATGCCGGCATTGTTTACAACCACTAATGGTGCCGCAAATTCAGCTGCTATTGCCGCCAGTAAATTGCTAACCGAGTCATCGCTTGAAACATCTGCAGCGAAGCCTTTGCCGGTAATCCCATGTTCTTCCATGTAAGAGCTGATGTTGTCTGCACCGCTTTGAGTAGTCGCTGTGCCCACCACAACATGACCCATTTTGCCAAGTTCAATAGCAATTGCTCGCCCAATTCCTCGACTAGCACCTGTAACTAGGGCTACGGTAGGTGAATCGTCCATATTATCTCCTTTTTGTTTCGGCCTTATATTGCCATTTCGCCTATAGCGCTATCTAAACTGGCGGTATCGTCACTGCCAAAACAGCGAATGTCAGAATCAATACGTTTTATAAGGCCGCTTAATACTTTTCCTGGGCCGCATTCAACTAGCTTGTTTATACCAGATTTTGAAATTACTTCGATACAATCTACCCATAAAACAGGAGCATACAGCTGCTTTACAAGGTTCGACTTTATTTCGTCCGCAGATTGCGCCAGCTCGCCAGTTACGTTTTGAACAACTGCAATAGTCGGTGCTGAAAATGCTATATCATGCAATATTTTTTCTAATTCTATAGCTGCTGGTTTCATCAAAGCGCAATGCGAAGGAACACTGACATTGAGTGGAAGCGCGCGTTTAGCACCCGCTTCTTTGCAGAGGATAATAGCCCGCTCTACGGCGCCGGCATCACCGGCGATAACTGTTTGGCCGGGGGAATTAAAATTAGCAGCCGAGACTATTTCGCCTTTTTCAGCTTCGTCGCAGATTTCATGAATTTGGTAGTTCTCCAGACCCACTATTGCAGCCATTTTACCAACTCCAGCGGGCACGGCCGCTTGCATGAACTTACCTCGCTGATGAACGATATTAACTGCATCAGTCAGACTTAATACATCAGCGCAAACTAATGCGGAATACTCCCCTAAGCTGTGGCCTGCTAAAATCGAAGGCCTAAGCGATGTGCGCTGCTGCCAAAGTCGCCAAATTGCGACTGATGCAGTTAACAGTACCGGCTGGGTGATATGGGTTTGATCTAGGTTGTTCTCACTGTCGTGTTGGGCTATTTCCCAAAGGTCTAAGCCTAAAACGTCGGAAGCTTCTTTAAAGGTATCTGTGATTAGAGCGTTGTCATTGGCAAGACTGCCTAACATTCCCAATTTCTGTGAGCCTTGTCCGGGGAAAACAAATCCAAACTTGTGCATGTTTTAGTCTCTCAGTTTTTTATTATTAAACTCAGGCGGCGCCTAAGTAGACTCCATAATGGCAGCTACTTTTTTAGCGATCAAATGTGGTACGTTTTGTTCTACTTCTTTGACTGCCTGGTATATGGCATAACAAAACCCTTCTAAGGTAGCGTTACCGTGGCTTTTCACTATACTGCCTTGTAATCCTAACAAAATTGCGCCATTGAATCGTTGCGGGTTAATTTGCTTGCGTATTTGATCGATGAGCGCGTCATTTCTGTCGGAGCCCATTGCCGTTAGTAAGTCATTGACCACATTTGCTACACCGGCACTGGACTTGATCGTTACGTTACCTACAAATCCATCACAAACAACTACATCAGCTTTGCCGCGAAAAAGTTCATTAGCTTCTATGAATCCAATGTAATCTATTGCATCGCAGTCGCTGAGCATCTTCGCCGCTCCTTGAACCTCTCCTGTCCCTTTGTGTCGCTCAGAGCCGATATTTAGCAGGCCCACCTTGGCGCAGGTCCCGCTCAGCGATTCAGCCAGCACAGATCCCATGACGGCGAACTCAAACAGCTGCTGCTGATTACAATCA